>JACCZR010000153.1 GCA_013695855.1 Thermoleophilaceae bacterium | reverse complement strand
AGGCAGAGCGCGGCGTGGTACTCGATCGAGCGCAGCCGAGCCAGGTAGCCGTCGGCCAGGTCGCGGGCCAGCGAGGGCTCGAGCAGCGCCTCGAACACGCGGTTGGGCACGGTGGCCAGGACCGCGTCGTAGCTCTCCTCGCCTTCGGGCTCGAAGGCCCGCGGGTCGTGGCCGCGGCGAAAGGACCCCGAAGCTGCGGCGGTCACCACGAACCCCGCGTCCCCCCGCCGCGCGAGGCTCGCGGCGGGGCGGTCGATGAGGACGCGGCCGCCGCGGGCCTCGACCTCTTCGCTCAGGCGCCCGAACAGCGGCTCGAACGTGCCGCTGGGGTAGCCGAGCACCTCTCCCCGGGCCTCGGCGCCCTTGATCTGCCGGCGCAGGGTGAGCTTGCTCCACAGCCAGGCCATCGAGATGTCCTCCGCGCGATCGCCGAACTTGCCGCGCAGCAGCGGCCCCCAGACGCGCTCCCACGCCTCGGCCCCCATCGCCGAGACGATCCAGTCGTGCGCGGTCCGGTTCTCGAAGGGCCCGACCTCGCGATGACGGCGCTGCAGATTCACCACCGCGAGGCCCATCCGCACCCGCGAGCGAATCGAGAGCGGGCGAAAGCGCAGGAGGTCGAGCGGCGTGGTGAACGGGTGACTGGCGCCGTCGGCGAAGAAGGCCACGCTCGAGGGATGCCAGCCGATCTCCACCCCCAGCTCGCTGCACAGCGCAGCCATGTCGCGGTCGGAGGTGAACAGGTGGTGGTAGTAGCGCTCGAGCAGCAGCCCGTGCCCCACGTCGAGCGTCGCGGCCTGCCCCCCCAGCCCCGGCCAGCGCTCGAGCACGTCGACCTCCCACCCCGCGCGCGCGAGGTCGTAGCCCGCCGTCAGTCCGGCCACGCCGGCGCCGATCACGGCAACCCGGCTCACGTGGAGCGCAGGCGCGCCACCACGGCCATGCGATCGTGGAAATCCGGCCACACCAGGCGGTTGGCCACCCGCAGCGCCTCGGCCGCGCGGACCGCCGCTCGGGCCAGCGGCGGCGAGTAGCCCTCGAGACGCTCGAGGTAGTACCGCACGCTGAAGGCCTTCGGCGCGGTGTCCACCCACTCGACCACGTACCCGTGGCGAGACAGCAGCCGCGCAAGGCTGTGGCGGGTGAAGTACTGCACGTGCGTGGGCAGGACCGACCACCAGCGCGCGCCCATCAGCCTGGCCACCCTGCTCCCGGCGTCGGGCAGCGTCAGGTAGAGCACCCCTCCCGGGCGAAGCACGGCCGCCACACGGTCGAGGCCCGCGCCCGGGTCGGGCAGGTGCTCGATCACGTCCCCCATCACCACGCAGTCGAAGGTCCCGGAGGCCTCTTCGATCGTCGCGGTGTGCACCGAGAGGCCCAGCTGCTCGCGCGCGAACCGCGCCGCGAAGCGCGACGGCTCCACGCCTTCGGCCCGCCACCCGCGCCGCTCGGCCTCCGAGAGCAGGAAGCCCACCCAGCAGCCCAGGTCGCACAGAGCGCCCGGCCCGGCAAGGTGTCGCTCGATGCGCTCGAGCGCCCGAGCCGCCGTGGCGCGCTGGCCGGCCTCCTCGGACAGGTAGGCCCCCTCGTCCACCGCGGCGTAGGCCCCCTCGAGCTCGGGCTCGGCCGGGAACGCGGCCACCTGGACGTGCCCGCAGTCCGCGCAGCGCACCAGGTCGGCCGGTGCGCTCCCGTAGGCGGTCGTGGTGGCCACCAGGCTCTCCCCCTCGGCCCGGACCACCTGGAGGTGGGGGTGCAGATCGTCCTCGCCGCAGGCGGCGCAGCGCCCGGTCACAGGTCGCGGCTGTCCAGCGCCGCCAGCTGCGAGCGCATTCGCAGCAGCTCCCGGAAGGCGGTGACGATCACCCTCGGGCTGGCCCCCCGCGCCTCCCCGGCTCGGCGCGGGCGATGGTGCACCCCGACCTCCACCACGCTGGCGCCCCGGCGGCCCAGCTTGACCATCAACTCGGTGTTCACCATCGCCCCCACCGCCTGGATGTCCACCTCGACCAGCGCACTGCGGCTGAAGAGCTTGAAGGCGCAGTCGATGTCCCGCACTGGCACGTAGAAGAGCACCCGCACCAGCAGGTTCCAGGCGTAGGCGCTCAGCCGCCGCGCCAGGCGGTCCTGACGATTCACGCGGTAACCGGCAACCACGTCGACCGTGCCCACGTAGGGCAGGAAGCGCTCGAGCTCGGCCATGTCGAACTGCAGATCGGCGTCGGTGAAGAAGACGTGGTCGAAGCGCGCCGCCAGAAAGCCGGTCCGCAACGCCTCGCCGTAGCCGCGGTTGCGGGGGTGGGAGACCACGCGGACGCGAGCGTCGTCGCGGGCCAGGCTCTCGACGAGGGAAGCCGTGGCGTCCGACGAGCCATCGTCGACCACGATGACCTCGTGCGCTGAGACCAGCCGGCCGGCCACGGCGTTCGCCTCGGCCACCGCCTGCTCGACGTTGGGCGCCTCGTTGAAGGCGGGAAGGACGATCGAGAGCTGGCGGAGGTCGGCGTTGCGGCGGCCGCCAAGCTCCATCGGCGCGCGACTATAGAGGCCCACCGGCGCCGAATAGAGTGCGCGCCCGTGCCCGAGGTCGACCCGAGCATCTTCAAGGCCTACGACGTCCGCGGCCTGCACCCCGACCAGATCGACGAGGACGTGGCCTATCGCATCGGCCGAGCCTTCGCCCGGGTGCTCGGCGACCTGGAGGGCAAGGCGCCGGCGGACCTGACCGTGGGGCTGGGACGCGACATGCGCCTTTCGGCACCCGAGCTGGCCGACCGCTACGCGGCGGGCATCTGCGACGAGGGCGCCGACGTGCTCGACATCGGGATGGTGGGCACCGAGATGCTCTACTACGCCGTCGGCTCGAGGGGCCTCGACGGCGGGCTGATGTGCACGGCCTCCCACAACCCCAAGGACTACACCGGCGCGAAGCTGGTCAAGCAGGGGTCGATCGCCCTGTCGGGCGATTCGGGCATCGGCGAGCTGCGCGACCTGGTGGCCGAGGGCGAGCCCGGCCCCCCGGTGGAACACCCCGGCAGCCGGGAGCGGGCCGACGTGGCCCATGAGTTCCGCCAAGCCGCCCTGGCGTGGATCGACCCGTCGGCGATCCGCCCGATGCGCGTGGTGCTCGATGGGGGCAACGGCATGGCCGGCCAGATGGTGGGCCCCCTGCTCGACGACCTGCCGCTCGACCAGGTCGCGGCCTACTGGGAGCCCGACGGCGACCTTCCCGGCCACGAGCCCAACCCGCTGCTGCCCGAGAACCGCGAGTTCATCGTCGACAAGCTGCTGGAGTGCGAAGCCGAGCTGGGCATCGCCTGGGACGGCGACGCCGACCGCTGCTTCTTCATCGACGACACGGGCCGCTTCGTGGACGGCGACTTCCTGTGCACCCTGCTCGCCGAGTCGATCCTCGAGAAGGAGCCCGGCGCGGGCATCCTCTACGACGTCCGCGCCTCGCGCGCCGTGGCCGATCGCGTGCAGGCCGCCGGCGGCAGCGCGCACGTCAACCGGGTCGGCCACGCCTTCTTCAAGACCCGGATGCGCGACGAGGGCGCGGCTTTCGGCGGCGAGGTGTCGGGCCACTACTACTTCCGCGACTTCTACAACGCCGACTCGGGCACCCTGCCCGCGCTGCTGATCCTCGAGCTGCTCTCGAAGTCGGGGAAGTCGATGAGCGAGCTGCTGGCCCCGCTGCACGAGCGCTACTTCATCTCGGGCGAGATCAACTCGGAGGTCGACGACCAGGAGGCGAAGATGAACGAGCTGGCCGAGGGCCACTCCGACGCCGAAGTCTCCTGGCTCGACGGCGTGTCGGTCGACTACGAGGACTGGCACTTCAACGTGCGCCCGTCCAACACCGAGCCGCTGCTGCGGCTCAACCTGGAGTCGCTTCGCTCCAAGGAGCACATGGAGGAGAAGCGCGACGAGGTGCTCGCCCTGATCCAGGCGTGA
>JACCZR010000100.1 GCA_013695855.1 Thermoleophilaceae bacterium | reverse complement strand
CTAATCGCGCTCCAGCAGCGCCAGGCACTCGATGTGCGGCGTCTGCGGGAACATGTCGACGGGGCGCACGGCCCTGAGCTCATAGCCCGCGTCGACCATCTGGCGCGCGTTGGGCGCCAGCGTGGTGGGGTTGCAGGAGACGTAGACGATGCGCTTGGCCTCGGCCTCGAGCACGCGCCGCACCACCTTCTGCGAGAGCCCCGCACGCGGAGGGTCGATGACCACCACGTCGGGCTTGCCGGACTCCTCGAGGAGCGGGCGCATCGCGGTGCGCACGTCGCCCGCGAAGAAGCTCGCGTTGTCGACGCCGTTGCGCTTCGCGTTCGCGATGGCGTCGGCCACCGCGCTCTCGACCACCTCCACCCCCCACACCTCGCGCGCCTCGAGGGCCAGCACCAGGGCGATCGTGCCGATGCCACAGAACAGATCGACCACCCTTTCGCGACCGGTCAGGCCGGCCAGCTCGGCGGCGCTCGCGTAGAGCAGCTCGGCCATCTCGGTGTTGGTCTGAAAGAAGGCATCGGTTGAGATCGAGAAGCGCAGTCCGCTGAGCTCCTCCTCGATGGCCTGGCGGCCCTTGAGCACCTCGGTCTTGCCGCCGCGGGTGCTCTCGGCGACCCCTGCCGCGCGCGTCCACAGCACGCTGTCCGCTGGGAGGGCCGCGGCGAGCTCGACCGCTCGGAACTCGCCCGGGCTCGTGACCAGGCGAGCCTGAAGCTCGCCGGTGCGCCTGCCCTCGCGCACCACGAGGTTGCGCAGAAGCCCGCTGTGGTCCTCGCGATCGTAGGCCGAGAGGCCCTCCTCGCGCACCCAGCTCGCCGCGGCTCGGCGAAGCTCGTCGACGCGCTCGGACGCCAGCACGTCCTCGGTCACTTCGTCGATCAGGTCCCAGCGTCCGGCGCGGTGGAAGCCCAGCTCGAGCTCGGGCCCGAACGAGTACTCCACCTTGTTGCGGTAGCGCCACTGGCTGACCGCGGGGACGATCGGCTCGACGGGCGGGTCCTCGAACCCACCGAGCCTGGTCAGAGCGTCAGCGACCTGGCGCTCTTTCTCCTCCAGCTGGCGCTCGTAGGGCAGCACCTGCCACGGCGCGCCAGGATGGGCCGCGCGGGGTTCGATGCGGTCGGGACTCGGCTCGAGCACCTCCACGAGATCGGCCTCGGCGAACGAGCGCTTGGCCTTGCGCACGCGCACGCGCACGCGGTCGCCCGGCACGGCGCCGCGCACGAAGACGACGAAGCCCTCATCGGCGCGACCGACTCCCGCGCCGCCGTGGGCGAGGGCGTGAATGCTCACCTCCAGCTCGGCGTCACGGCGCGGGCGGGCGGTAGCGGGATGGGCGGCGCTGCTCATCCGGACAGTATGCCCTGGGGGCTTCCGGCCCCCCGATCGGATGGCAAGCGCGCCGCTCCGGGCGCCGGAGAACGCAGGAGCGCTACCCGAGCTTCTCGGAGATGGCGCTGAGCACCGTCTTGCGGTTCGCGTTGCGGCGCTCGTAGTCGCGGACCTTCCGAAGCTCAGCTGGGTTCAGCGTTCCGAGCCGGTCCTGTATCTGCGCGGCCGTCAAGTCGTCGTAGCCGGTGACGGGGAAGCTCGCCCCGACCCCGACCACCCGGCGCGCGCGGTCGGCCTGGACGAGCACCGGATCCGCCGCCGTGGTGGCGCGATCGCGGGCCTTGCGCGCGGCGTCGGTGCCGCGCTTGCGGACCTCGCCGGTACGACCCTCGATCTCGTCGCGGCCTCGGCCGAGCAGCTCCTCGAGGTCACTCAACACATCGTTCGTCTGCTTGCGTCCACGCTCGACCAGGCTGCTCAGCAGGCTCTGCGCGTCCTCCGCGGTCATGCGCCCACGGCTGACGGCGTCCTCGAGGGTCTCCTCGATGCGCTCGCGGGTGAGCATCACCAGGTCGAAGGGGCGGACGAGGTTGTTGCGCAGGGCCTCGCGCAGCTCGGCCACGCTCTTGGCCGAGAAATCGGCTGCCTCGTCGGCGGGTGCCGTGGCCGCCTGGGCAGTCTGCCGGGCCTGGCTCTGGGCCTGCTGCCGGCGTCCGCTCGCCGAGCGCGACGAACCCGACTTGGCGCGCGGGCTGGTGCCCTGTTTCGCGCGCGGGCTGCTGCCCGACTTCGACGAGGACGATCGCGAGGATGAGCCACCCGACTTCGCCGACCGCGAGGACCCCGCCTTCGCGCCGCCGGAGCGCGACGGCGCGCTCGCGGAGCGTGCCGAGCCTGACCGCGACCCGCTTCCGCCGCCGGACTTCGAGCCTCCGCCCGACCCTCCCGACTTGCGCTGTCCGCCTCCACCCTCAGCCATCTCTGTTCTCCCACGTCGGGAACTCGTTGCAAGCGGAACTATTCCATGCTGAACGAGGCGGCGACCACCGGGTGGTCGGACAACCGCAGAACTCGGCCCGACCCATCGCCGACCTCGCGCGCGTCGGGGGCCAGCACGGCTGTGCGCGCGACCGGCTCGAGTCCCCGTGCCAGGAGCTGGTCGATCGACTTCCCCAGGGCGGGTCGCAACCCGTGGCGGCGCTCGAGCGCCGCGTAGAGCCCGGCGTCCTCCTCGGGCCGGACGTTGAAGTCCCCGCCTAGTACAAGTGGCCGCGAGTCGGCCCACTCGTCCGCGACTTCGGCCGCAAGCGAGACGTCACGAGCTGCGTCGCGCGGACCCCGGCTCGCGTGCAGGCAACCCGCACACAGCTCGGCGCCGCCAGGAGCCGTGACGCGCACCAGCGCCACCACCCGGCGCTCGGGCCGTTTCGTCAGCACCTCGTGGCGCACCTCGGCCACCCGCCACGGAGCGCGCACCAGCACCTGGTTCGAGCCACCCTCGTTCGAGGCGATGAGGTCGGGGTTGAGCTCGGCCGCCCAAGCCCGCAGCGGGGCGAGAGTGTTTCGCGAGGTGCGCACCGACACTCCACTCGCGCCGCAACGCTCCCCCAGTGGCCGCAGCCAACGCGGCGGCGCCTCCTGCAGCAGCGCGAGGTCCCACTCCATGCCGGCCAGCACGCCCGCGAACTCGCCGAGCAGCGGGCGGTTGACCTGCGCGTGGGTGGCGCCGCGCTCGGTCACGCGGAGCAGTCGCGAGCGCCAGGTGCGAAGACGAGGGTCGGGTGGGAAGTCACGCCCATGGAACAGGTTCCAGGAGAGAGCCCCGACTACGATCCCCGGGTGACCCGTCACTTCCTCACCGGTGAGGAGATTACGAGCGCCGAGCTGCGCGCCCTGCTCGAGCGCGCGACCGAGCTCAAGGCCGACCGCCAGGCCTCCAAGGCGCTGGCGGGACGCAGCGTGGCGCTGGTCTTCGACCAGCCCTCGACCCGCACGCGAGTCTCCTTCGAGGTGGGGGTGTCCGAGCTGGGCGGTCATGCCGTGGTGCTGCGCGAGGGCGAGCTGCAGCTGAGCCGCGGGGAGTCACCGCGCGACACCGCGGCCGTGCTGTCGCGCCTGGTGCACGCGATCGGGGTGCGCACCGGCGCGCACGCCCTGGTCGAGGAGCTGGCCGCCCACTCCGACGTCCCGGTGGTGAACCTGCTGACGCGCGACCACCACCCCTGCCAGGCGCTCGCGGACCTACTCACGCTGCGCGAGCGCTTCGGCGAGCTGGCCGGCCTGCGGCTGGCCTACGTGGGCGACGGCAACAACGTGGCCCACTCGCTGATGGTGCTGGGGGCGAAGGCGGGACTCGAAGTGGTGGTGGCCACCCCCGCCGAGCTTGCCCCCCACCCCTTGGTCGGCCAGGTGGCCGGAGCGGGCGCCGGGGAGGGCGGCTCGATCACGCTCACCAACACGGCCGCCGAAGCCGCGCGGGGGGCCCGTGCCCTGTACACCGACGTCTGGGTGAGCATGGGCGACGCCCCATCGCGGGGGGCAGGCGAGGACGACGGGCGGCGTGAGCTGCTCGAGCCCTTCCGTCTCGACGAGGCGCTGATGGACGCCGCCGCGCCCGACGCGGTGGCGCTGCACTGCCTCCCCGCCCACCCCGGCGACGAGATCACGGAGGGGGTCCTCTACGGGCAGCGCTCCGCAGTCTGGGATCAGGCGGAGAACCGCTTGCACGCCCAGAAGGCGCTGATGGAGCTCCTGGTCAGCAGGTAGGGTCCCGCCCATGATCCGCCGAGTCACAGCCGTGTTCCTCTGCCTCTGCGTGGCGGCCTCGGGCGGCCTCGCCGTCGCCGGCTGCGGAAGCGACTCCAAGAGCAAGAGCGGGAAGTCCAAGAAGAAGAAGAAGTCCTCGAAGTCCTCCGGCGCTGGCCCCGGAGTGGTGATGCAGAACATCCAGTTCAACCCGAGCAACCTGTCGGTCAAGGTCGGCAACACAGTCACGTGGGCCAACAACGAGTCTGTCGGCCACGACGTCACGGCCGACGACGGCTCGTTTAAGTCCGGCGCGCCGGGCGCCCTCAAGCAGGGCGACAGCTTCGAGCACGCCTTCGAGAAGACCGGCAGCTTTGCCTACAACTGCACGATCCACCCGAACATGACGGGGACGATCGAAGTCACCCAGTAGCGAAGGGGGCGCCGGCCGGCCGAGCACCGCCCGCTCTATTCCGCAGCGCTTCCGCGGCGGCGCATGCCGAAGCCGCGCAGCAGAAGCAGCGCCGTCTCGCCCAGGCCACCGCGCTCGGGCAGCAGGCCGAGCTGAGTAGCGGCGTCGTAGAGATCGAAGAAGCCGCGGGCGCGGCGCACGGCGCCGTCGGAGAGCTCGAGGTAGTGCAGGCCGTGTAGTGACAGCTCGCGGCCCGTGGCGGGGAGCACCTCGAGCTCGCCGT
>JACCZR010000096.1 GCA_013695855.1 Thermoleophilaceae bacterium | reverse complement strand
TTCGTCGCCTCGCCCGCGGGCGACTACCTGAGCGGCGCGGTGCTCACGCTGGACGGCGGACGCGACAACTGGTTCGGCCCCTGGCACCCCGGCGGGCTGGCGGACGAGGGCGGCAAGCACCTCGCCGAGGAACGCCGGCCCAAGCTCTAGGGCGTCAGCGGCGAGACGCCAACTCGCGCGCAGGGATGATCCATCTCCCCGACAGCCGCGCTAGACCTCCGCGACGTCAAGTTCCCCTAGGAGGAGCATCTATGAGTGAAGCAGTGAACCTGGCCTACCAGGCCATCGACGACGACCATGCGGACAAGTCCGCCGCCACGCGGCGCAAGTTTGTGGCCGGCGCAGGCGCGGCGCTGGGCGGGATGGGCCTGCTGGGCCTGTCAGCCGGAGCCGAGGACGCCATGGCCAAGAACGACGCCCAGACCATCCTCAACGTCGCCGCCAGTGCCGAGGTGCTCGCCACCATCGTCAACACCGTCGGCGCCGAGCGCGTGACCCTCGACGCGGTCACCAAGCTCAACGTGCAGGCGGCTGCGCGCGAGGAGCTCATCCACTACAAGTTCCTGCGCAAGTTCGGCGCCAAGCCGGCCAGCAAGAGGATCTGGATCCCGAACGCGGTCTTCGCCGACAAGGCCGGCCTGCTCAACACGCTGGTCACCGGCGATCAGATCTTCATCAACGCCTACCTGATCGGCACCACGGCCTTCGCCAAGGCCAGGTCGACCAAGTTCGCCCGTTTCACGGGCGAGTTCATGGGCGCGGAGGCAGTGCACCGCGCGCTCGCCCTGCAGTCGTTGGGCAAGCTCGGCAACGACCGGGTGTTCATGCGCTACTCGTTCACTCGGATCGAGACCGCGGTCAAGCAGCTCCAGAAGGCGGGCTTCGGGTTCGGCAAGGAGGGCGCCAAGCCGGGTGCGTTCTACGACTTCAACTCGGTCGCGAAGCGCACTCCGGATCCTGCGGGCGTGAACACGCGCAGGCCGCGCTGAGCGAAAAGCCCGACTCGGAGGGGGCGCCGGGCTCGGCCCGGCCCGGCCCCCCCTCCGGCACGGCCGTCGAAGTAGGCGCCGGCGGTGGGCTTATGGCAATGACCGCGGGGCCGCACCGGCGCAAGGCGCGACCTTGCCCCAGCAGGCGACGCCAGGCGATGTCGCCATCCTGAAGTTCCTTGCTGCGGCCGAGCTGGTGGAGGACGACCTCCGGCACCAGTACTGCATCGAGCAGGGTGGGGCGAGTCTCCTACACCTCGCTGCTGGCGAAGGTCACGTCGCTCGACGCCCCTTCCCCCGGCCGCGAATCCTCATGTGCTACGTAGTCATGCCGGTGAACTGGCCACCGGTTACGTTCAGCACCTGCCCGTGGACGTAGTTCGACCACGGCGAGCAGAGGAAGAACACCCCGCCCGCGGCCTCCTCCGGCGTGGCCGGCCGGCCCAGGGGAATCAGCATCGAGGCCATCTGGCGCAGCTGCTCGGGGATGCCGAGCTGGATCGTCTCGCCGTCCTTTTCGATGGCGGCGCCCTCCTCCTTCGAGGCGGTCAGACGGGTCTCGACGAAGCCGAAGGCCACGGCGTTCACGTTGATCTTGAACTGGCCCCACTCCTTGGCCAGCGTCCTCGTCAACCCGACGACCCCCGCCTTGCCCGACGAGTAGTTGACCTGGCCGGCGTTGCCCATCGTGCCCGAGACCGACGAGACGTTCACGACCTTGCGGAACACCTCGCGGCCCTCGTCGCGCTCCTTCTTGGCCGGCTCGCGCAGGTGCGGGGCGGCGGCGCGCAGCACACGGAAGGGCACCACGTTATGGATGTCGAGCATCGCCTGGAACTGATGGTCTGACATCTTGTGAATCGGGCCGTCGTGGGTGTAGCCCGCGTTGTTGACGATGATGTCGATCTGGCCGAACTCGTCGGCGGCCCTCTGAACCAGCTCCTCGCAGACGCCCTCCTTGGTCAAGTCGCCCGAGAAGACGGCGGCCTCCCCGCCGATCTCACCCGCCGCCTGCTCCGCGACGTCTGAGTCGAGGTCGTTGATGAGGACCTTCGCTCCCTGCTCGGTGAGCAGCTCGGCCGTCGCGCGCCCGATGCCCCGCGCCGAACCGGTGACTATGGCCGCCTTGCCGTCGAGTACTCCCACACTGTCTCCTTTGCCGGAAATGGATCGAGCGGCGGTGCTCGGCCGGCCAACGCCCGGCCCGCGCTCGAATGGATTGAGCGGCGGTGCTCGACCGGCCAACGCCCGGCCCGCGCTCCGGCGCTATTGGGGTGCGGCAGGCTATCTACGCGCCGAGCTTCCAGATCGGTGGCGTGGCGATCCCGATGTGTGCACCGATGGCGGGAACCAGCGGGCGTCCTCCCACGCGGTGGCGTGGGGGCGCAGCTCGCGGGCGACGAAGCGGCGCACGCTCGCGCGCAGTTCGCCGTGCTCCTCGGTGAACGGCGGCAGCGGCCTGCGGGCCTGGGGGACGGCGGCGTGAGCGTTCACAACGGGAGGTGTTCGAGCTTGCTCTCCACGGCGCGCCCGTCAGCTGCCGTCGGATGGATCGACGACCGTGAGCCCCGTGAAGTGTGACCGGTAGAAGCCCCGATCGCGCGTGAGGAGTCGATCCGCTCGAAACGCCGCGTGCGCGCCGACCAGGAAGTCGGGCACGATGCGATCGCGCGGGCCGCCGCGGCTGCGGTAGGTTCGCCAGTTGACTCCAGCGTCCACCGCCGCTGTCACGTGCATCGCGGAGAACTCGATCTCGAGCCGCTCGAGGGCGTCATTCGCTCGCGTGCGACTGGCGAATGCTGCCGCCACCTCGGCCCAAACGACTTCACACGCCACGAGCGCCCCGCGCCTACGCGCGTCGCGCAGTGCGTCGGCCGATGGCTGTCCAAAGGACGGGTCGGCCGTGAAGACGTCGAGCAGGACGTTGGTGTCGACCGCGGTGATCAGCCCGAGGAGTTCCCTCGAACCGCGTCGACGAAAGCGTCCGTGCCCGCGTCGAGCTCCAGGGCGCCGAAGAGCTCATCGACGGGATCGCGGTCAGATGCCTTCCAGGCGACGAGGCGCCCCGCCTCGTCGTCGAACTCGAGCGTCTCGCCGGCGCGAATGCCGAGTCGCTCGCGCAAGCGCTTCGGGATCGTGACCTGACCCTTCTCCGATACGACCGCCTTCATGTAGGAAAAGCACGGTAGCAATTCCTACCTGGGCTGCCTACAGCCCGTACGAGCGGCCGATCACGTCGAGCATGATCTCGTCGGTGCCGGCGCCGATCCGGTTCAGGCGCATGTCGCGCCAGACGCGCTCCACCCCGTACTCGCGCATGTAGCCCGCGCCGCCGTGCACCTGGATGCAATCGTCGGCCACCTCGACGGCGATCCGTGAGGCATAAAGCTTGG
This sequence comes from Thermoleophilaceae bacterium, assembly GCA_013695855.1. Taxonomy (GTDB): domain Bacteria; phylum Actinomycetota; class Thermoleophilia; order Solirubrobacterales; family Thermoleophilaceae; genus JACCZR01. The sequence continues at coordinate 1,204 of JACCZR010000096.1, read as the reverse complement.
CCATCGAGATCTCGCGGACCGGGTACTCGCCGTTCTGGTGGCGCCAGGCGGTCGTGTAGACCAGCTGGCGGGCCGACTCGATCTTGGTGGCCATCTCGGCGAACTTGTGGCGGATCACCTGGAAGTGGCCGATCGAGCGCCCGAAGGCATGTCGCTCCTTGGCGTACTGCAGCGTGCGGTCGAAGCAGCGCTGTGCGCCCGCGACGCAGCCTGCGGCGCCGATCAGCCGCTCGACCTGGAGCTCCCACATGATGTGGTAGAAGCCCTTGCCCTCCTCGCCCAGCACGGCATCCGCAGGAACCCGGACATCTTGAAAGGCGAGCAGCGCCGTGTCGCTGGCGTGCATGCCGAGCTTCTCGAGCTTCTTCTCTCGGATCACGCCGGGCAGGTCCATGTCGACGAGGAAGAGCGTGAAGCCGTCGTAGCCGGCGTCGGGGTCGGTCTTTGTCACCAGCACGATGTAGTCCGCCCGGAGCCCGTTGGTGATGTAGGTCTTCGAGCCGTTGATGACCCACTCAGCACCGTCTCGCACCGCCCGGGTCTTGATGGCGCTCACGTCCGAGCCCGCGTCGGGCTCGGTGATGCCCAGACAGGAGATCTTCTCGCCCTTGATCGAGGGGACCAGGTAGTCCTGCTTCTGCTTTTCGGTGCCGAACAGGTGCACCGGCGGCGTGGCCATGTCGGTGTGCACGGCGATGCCCATCGCAAGACCGCCCGAGTTCGATTTGGGCATCTCCTCGGCGAGGATCAGGTTCGCGTAGTAGTCGCCCCCCTGGCCGCCGTACTCCTCGGGATAGGACAGCCCGAGAAAGCCCAGCTCGCCCATGCGTGGGAAGACCCAGTCCTCGAATGTCTCCTCCTCCCAGCGCTCGGCGTGGGGCGCGAGCTCCTTCGTGACGAAGTTGCCGATCGACTCGCGCAGACGGTCGTGCTCCTCGGTGAAGATGAAGTGCCTGCGGTGCGCGCTGTGGTCGGGCTTCAGGACGGCCTCGGAAGCGGCGGCGTCAACGGCGGGGCTGGCGGGGCTGCTCATGCTCCTCCCAGAGGGTCGGGACCGGCGGGCCGAAGTGGATAGTAGTCCTTCCTACTTTCTGCAGGGGCCCCTACCGGACGATGCCGATCAGCGGAGGGGGAGAGGGCGCGCGGCCTCTGCGGAGCCTGGGCAGCGGCCTCAGCTCGGCCGGGGCGGCGGGAGGCACCGGCA
>JACCZR010000036.1 GCA_013695855.1 Thermoleophilaceae bacterium | reverse complement strand
TGCCCCAACCGCTCGATCTCAGCCGCGGGGTCGTCCAACCCTCGCGCTAGCGCTTCGGTGATCACAAGACGGGCCTTCATGCCTTGGCCCCGGGCGGTGGCGCAGGCTCGCACCCCCCTCGACTGGAATCAGGACTCCGGACTCCTCAAGCGACTCACGCAGATTCGCCGCCCATCCCGGCATCGACGCGACCGTTTCCGCTCTCGCCAGGGTCCCCGTGAAGACGACGAACCCGTCGTCGGTTTCCGCCCCTTCGCCAGAGGCGCTCGGGCCTTCCAGATGCAGTCGTGTCGGGCTGGCCGCTTGCGCCAGGGGCTCGAATACGTTTACACCGAGGATGGGGTAGATCACGAGCATGTCAGCCAAGAACGACTCCGCGTCCGCGACTTCTGGCTCAGATAGGGGTGGCAAGCCGGGGGCGTTGCCGTTGTCGAGTTCGGCCCGCTCTGCGGCCGCTACGAGTTGGAGCAGTCTGGCCTCCAGGTACCGGATGGTCGCCTTGTTCAGAGCTTGGCCAAAGCTCGTGAACACGACAAACCGATTCCAGAAGTCCTTGTTTCCGTGATGCGCATCGAGCCGCATCCGCGGATCCTCACCCTCACCCACGTAGATCCGAGCCTCGTACTTGGCGTCTTCTGCGGGTCCGACTAGCAAGTAGACACCCGGCTGTCGCAGCTCCGGACGAGCGACTCGCGCCTCGGTGTAGCGCGAGCGGGGCGAAGCGACAGCGATCCCAGTCCAATGAGACTTAAAGACGAGGCGTACGCCATCAGGGTTGCCGTCGGGCAGGAAGATCGTGATCGAGGTCCCGCTGGCCATCGAGCCACTCAAGCACACAGCGCTTCAGACCCGCAAATCCGGTGGACTAGCACCATCCGACTACCGAGATGACTGGCACGAATGACTGCCCCTCGTGGCAAACCCGCATCTCAAGGCGTGGACCTTCGGGTCGCGAGACCGACGCTACCACCAGCTGAGCTACTGCCCCGAGGGGTCATCGTACCTCTCGGTGGAGCCAAGAACCGCTGCACCGAGCCGCCGTCAGGCGTACACTCGCGCCTATGGCGGAGGCCAGGCTCGAGCATCCCAACCGGGACAAGGCTGAGTCGAAGGCCACGCGCGCGGCCGTCGTGCTGCTGCTTCTCACCAGCGCGGCACTGCTCGCCGTGGTCACCCTGGGCGGCTTCACCGAGCTCCAGGGCATGGTCCCGCTGGCGGCCTTCTACTTCATCATCTACCTGGTCATCGCCTTCTTCGTGCTGCGCTGGAACCGCGGTGTGCTGCCCGTCGCCGCGGCCGGAGCGATCCTGCTGGCGGTCTTCGCCGCCGTCGCCGCGCCGCCCTGGTTCGCCCGCGACAAGCCTGGCTTCGACAATCCCGCGCTCGAGCCGAGCATCCTCGGGTTGCTCACCGTAATCCTCATCCCGGTGTCGGTCCTCCTCATCGCCTTTGCCCTGCGCGGCTTCCAGCAGGCCTGGAACGTCGAGGTCGAAGTCCACGAGGACGACGACGAGTACCACGGCTACGAGGGCCGGCCGCAGACCGCCTGAGCTGGGTCTTCGGCCCTGCGAGCTCGTCGAGCCGCGCTACCGATTCGCGTCTGGCGACCGACACGTTGGTCGCGTTCAGCTGTCGCCATTGAACTCCGAGCTGGTCGCACGCCTCGGTGAAGATCCTGAGCACATCCGAGTCGTAGCCGTCGCCGCGCGGCCCGACGACGCCGTTGATCACGATCGGCGTCCCTTCAACCTCCTCCGCCTCGCGGGTCTCCTCGGCGAGCGCGACCGCCCTGCGGTTGGCCTCGTCCAGCTGGTTGAGCGAGCAGCCGAGCTCAGCGCCAGAACGGGGATTCGGCCCGCTCCGCCAAGAGTGCTCTCCGGCGCAAGCCGGCATAGGGACTGCCGCCAGCGGTGAATCCGCAGTAGCGGCCCGAAGCGCCCGTCGTCGCGTCAGGTGTGGACTCAAACCGGCGGGTGAGGTCGGCGCGGGGTCCGCCACGAGACCCGCGCTCTCGATGGGATCGGGTCGTCGAGGAAGAATCCCAACCGCACGACGAAAGCCACGATGACCAGTCCGACGAGCAGCACCCGATGCCGAGACACAGGCGGGGAGAGAACAGGGCGGGACTAGACTCGCCGCGGTGTCTGGAACTGAGCTGTCGGTGATCGTGCTCTGCTACCAGGCGGGAGAGGCCGTCCATCGTGTTATCGGTCCCCTCTACGAGCAGCTGGAGGCCGCGGACATCGCATACGAGCTGGTGCTCGTCGCCAATCAGTGGCCGGACCGCCCAGACCCCACGGGCCAGGTCATCGAGGAGTTCGCGATTCACCGCGACACGGTTCGCACCGTGCTGGGCGAAAAGCAGGGCGCGATGGGGTGGGACATGCGCAGTGGCCTCGCGGCCGCCAGGGGTGACTACATGGTCGTGATGGACGGCGATGCTCAGAATCCCGTCGAGGACGTCCTGAAGATGTACCGGCGGATGAGAGAGACGGGCGTCGACGTCATGAAGGGCCGGCGGATCGCCCGCTTCGACGGGCCGTACCGGCGCGCGATATCCGTGGTCTACAACCTAACCTTCATCCTGCTCTTTCGCACGCGCGGCATCTGGGACGTGAACGGCAAGCCGAAGGGGCTGACCCGAGCCGCGTACGAGGCACTGGACCTGGAGAGTGACGACTGGTTCATCGACGCCGAGATTCTCCTTTCCGCGCGGCGTCGGGGGCTCGCGGTCGCCGAGCTCCCGGTCGTCTTTCACCCCAACGACGAGCGGGCCTCCTTCGTCCGCCCCGCGGCGATTCTCGAGTTCCTCAGGAACATGGCCCGGCAGCGGTTCCGCCGTCGGAGCTGACGTGGCCGCCCCGATCCTCGTCACGGGCGCCTCGGGCGCCATCGGCTCGCGCGTCGTCGAGCAGCTCCGCGGCCAGGGCCGACCGGTGCGCTGCCTGGTTCGGCGCCGACCCGTGGCGAATGCCGACGAGCTCGTCCGGGGCAACCTCGGCGACGGCTCGACGCTCGACGCCGCCGTCCAGGGCGCGGAGGTCGTCCTCCATCTGGCGGCGGTCACGCACGCGCGGCGCTCACGCGATTACGTCGAGACGAACTTGATTGGCACAAAGCGACTACTCGAGGCCGCGGCGAGGCATGGCGTGCGCCGCTTCGTGCACGTGAGCACCCGCGCGATCTCCGAGGCGGGCGGCGCTTACAGCGTGTCGAAGCACTTGGCCGAGCACGCGGTCAGAGATGCACCGGTCGAGCACACCATCGTCCGCCTGCCGGAGGTGTACGGAGGCGCCGGCGCCGAGGGTATCGACCAGATCGTCTCGCGTGCGCGGCGCGGCGCGGCGATTCCCGTCGTGGGCGACGGCGCGGACCGCCTCTGTCCCATGCACGTCGACGATGCCGTCGCGGCCCTCGCCGGTGCGGTGGGCGCCCCGGTGGCGAGCGGACGGACCTACACGCTCGGCGGGGAGTGCCTGACGACCCGCGAGTTCGCGGAAGCGTGTGCGCGGGCCTTCTCCTCCGAGAGCCGCCAGCGGCCCGTCCCGGTGACCGCAGTCGCGGCGCTCGGCCTGCTCGGCCGAGTGCTGCCGCTGCCGATCTACCCGGATCAGCTCGCAAGGCTACGGGCCGAGAAGCCGCAGGTCTCGCCCGAGGCGGAGCGGGAGCTCGGCTTTCGCGCCCGTCCGCTCGCCGAGGGCCTGGCGAGCCTGCTCTGATGGACGACCGCTACGAGCGCGACACGATCGCCGTCGAGGACCGCCACTGGTGGTACCGCGGCCGCCGCCGGATCGTGCTGGACGTCGTGGGGAGCCTCTCGCTCCCGAGGCAGCCTCACATCCTCGACGCGGGCTGCGGAAGCGGCCGGAACCTCGTGGAGCTGTCCAGCTTTGGAAGCGTGGTAGGTCTCGAGCCCTCTTCGGGCGGCGCCGAGGCGGCGCGTGCCCGTGGCGTGGGTGAGGTGCTTCTGGCTGGTATCGACACGATGCCCTTCGATGACTCCTGCTTCGACCTGATCACCTGCCTCGACGTGCTCGAGCACATCGAAGACGACCGCACCGCGCTGCTCGAGCTGCGTCGCGTGGCCCGCCCGGGGGGAGTCCTATTGATCACGGTGCCCGCCTGCCCGCGGCTGTGGAGCTCTCACGACGAGCTCAACCGGCACTGCCGCCGCTACACGCGACCCGAGCTCCTGGGCCGCGCCGTGGAGGCGGGCTGGCGCCCGCTCCGCACCACGCACTTCAACGCGCTGCTGCTTCCGGTGGCGGCGGCGTGGCGTCTAGGCGATCGCCTGCGCTCGAGCCAGGCACCGCCGACCTCCGAGCTCGTGCGCACTCCGAACTCGCTCAACTGGTTGCTGGAGCAGCCGCTGCGGGCGGAGGCGGCATTGCTTCGCAGCGGCCGCAGGATCCCTGCCGGGCTTTCGCTGGTGGGCGTCTTCGCAGCGCGCTAGCCCTACGTCTATCGCCGACCACGCTGCCCGACCACCCGGACTTCGACTACGAGCGCATCGCCGACCACGCCCACTTCCGGAACGGCCGGGCGCTGCGAGACATCTTCGTGGCGTCACGGGCAGGAGCTCAGCAGTCGCCGCCTTAGCCGCCTGGAGATCCACCTTCCCGCGCCGAGGACTAGGCCGAAAGACAACCTGCGCCGGCGGGTGACCTCGGTCTAAACTGGGCGCGCCATGGCAGTCACGGTCAAGATCCCGACCCAGCTGCGCAGCATCACGGCCGGCGACGCCGAGGCCTTCGTCGAGGACGTGACGACGGTCGGCGAGGTTCTGGACGGTTTCTACGAGCGCTTCGAGGGGCTGCGCAAACGCATCGCCGAGGACGGCGCCCTCCGACGCTTCGTGAACATCTACGTCGGCGAGGACATCAGGTTCCTCGACGCCCTCGACACGCCGGTCGACGACGGCGCGACGTGACCATCCTGCCCTCAGTCTCGCGGCTAAGCTCGGCGCGGACGTCTGCGGGCTTCCTGGTCCCTCGCCGGATCGAGGATCCTCGGCTCGTTCGAGATTCGGCCTCACTCGGCGAAGCCGACCCGGACCTCGCCCCCTCCGCGGAGCAGTGCACGCCGCCAGGGGCTCGTGGGCTCCCGCCCATCTTCATCCCCTCAGGCTGGCCCGGCGAGGGCCATCACCGCTCGACCGCGCTCGCGACCCGCGAAGCCACGCGCGCTTGGCCGCCCGCTCCGCGCGCCGCGAGCAGCACTGGGGTAGTGGCTTCCTCGGAGGCGACGTGCAGTGCTTGCTCGGCGATCCGACGCGAGCCTCGAAAGGCTGCTGACGATGCATAGCCCGGGCAAAGCAGCTCCGGGCGTTACCAGGCATCCCTTTCTAAGCCAGCAGAGTTTTCCTCGCCTTTGGACGTTGTTTCAATACCTGATCGGCGGCCTGAACGATAAGCGGGAACTGTTTTGCAATCTCACAACTGGCGCCCGGAACATCTTGGAGGTCGGTTGCTCTGTTGGCCTTTTGGCGGATCCCCTGAAGGGCAAACGTGGAGTCAACTATACTGGTATAGACATTGATCAGGGTGCTATTGACCTGGCAAAGAAGCGTCACCAGAGCTCTCCGAACGTAAGCTTTACTTGCGAGCATCTCGTAGACTTTGCAGCTCACGCGCGACAAATGTTCGACGTGGCCGTGTTCGCGGCTGTCCTTCACCACGTAGATGATGATGCTTCCTGCCGAATGCTCGACGCAGTAAGGCAAGTTGTGGAGGCTGGAGGCAAGATAGTAGCCTTCGACCCGCTTCCGCCGCGAGAATCTGATGGACGCTTCGTCCGTGTTTTCGTCAGGACCTTCGAGCAGGGAGCCTTTCTACGAACTGAAGAGTCCTCTGCTCGCCTGGTTTCGCGTAACGGTAAATACCCGTTGGCAGCCACCAATGTAATTCCCATGCACGGCACAGCATTTGGCTTCCCCGTCTGCGAATATCTTGTTTCCTTGGAGGTGCGTATCCCGCCCGCTCCACGGCGCACAAGACCTTGTGGTCAGGGCCTGCCGCCGACCAGCCCGCGATAGAGGGGCCCCACTACAAGCACTCGCATGCCGGGTGTCGCATTATGCCGGGTAGGCGGCTGGCGCTCGAAGATCAAGCAGTACTTCAAGGAGGGTGGGGCGCCGCGGACCGAGACGACGGTCAGAGGACTGGCTTCCCGAAGTGCCCGCGGCCATGGCGGCACGGACGGCGGCGGCGAGGGACGGCAGGTTCTCCGCCTCGTTGTAGGTCGGGAACACAATCCTGCCTGGGGGTCACCGTGGAATCGCTCCGGTCTGGAGGCGAGGCGGCGATAGACGGGCATGGAGGTACGGGAGACCGGCCGAGCGCGGACAAGCGCTTCGGGTCACCCGGGGCGGCGCCGGGCGATCGTTGCGCACGTAGATCGGATGGCCGCAGACGATCGCGGCCAGCCGGTAGCCACGCGCGAGCAGGCGGTCCGTGCGGTCGCCGGGGTCGAGCTGCCAGAGGTCGGCATCGTGCCACTGCACCAGCCACGTGGGGCGCGCCGTCGAACCCAGCAGCCGCTGCAGCTGCGCGCGAGCGCCGGGCCTGGCTCTGACCATGAGGCTCCACACGTACGGGTAGGGGCTTGGGAGGCCGGCGTAGTAGACGACGTTGGGCCGCGCATACATGACGTATTGGGTGTCGCCTGGCCGGGCGTGGTCGCGGACGTAGTTGGCGACGGCCAGCACTGGACGACGCTTTGGCAGGTGCGCCGCACCGTCGAGCGCAGCGGTGAGCGACACGGCCGTGCAGGCGCCGAGCACCGCGACGCAGGTCCGCGTGCGGGCGCTGGCGAGCACGGCCGCGGCAGCGACACAGCTGACCGGCACAAGCTCGATCAGGTAGTGCGGCGCGTAGTACCCGCCGGCGAGGACGCCGACCGTGGCGGCCGCTAACCAAGCGCTGAACGTCACCACCAGGGTGCGATCGCCACGCAGGCGGCGCAGCCCCATCACGGCTCCCGCGACGACCAGCACCAACCCTGAGGCGAGCGCCGGGACGGCGAGCCCCGCCAGGCGTACGTGCAGCGGGATGCTCGAACCGGCGAGCGTGTGCAGGAGGTCGAGCCGGAAGCCGACGAGGGCGTAGATGAAACCGCCGAGCGGCTGCTGCGCCGCCGCCAGCCAGGCCAGCAGCGCGCCTAGCGGGACGGCCGCGCCCGCCCCGTACGCGAGTGGCCAGCGGAGGCGCACATCCCGGTTCAGGCCCGCGGAGACGGCAACGAAGGCGACGCCGGCGACGCCGGCGTCGAGGAAGGACTGCTTGATCAGCGCAGCGCCGACCGCCAGCGCGCCCGCGGCGAACACGAAGCGGGCATGGCGCCAACGGTGCGCGAGGATCAGGCACAGGACCGACAGCGTCGACGGCACAGCCGCGAGCAGCTCGCCGGGCGTGAAGACGGCGCCGATCGAGACGGATCCGGTCAGCAGTGCGGCGAGCAGAGCGGCGATCCGGCCCGCGCGGGGGCCCGCGACCGCACGCCCGAGCAGCGCGATCACAACGACCAGCGCAACCGCGGCAAGCGCCCCCAGCACACGCAAGCCGCGGTCTCCGCCAAGCACCGCGATCTTGAACAGTCCGAGGAGGAGAGGCGGGCGATCCAGCCAGTAGGCGCCGTAGAGCGAGCCGTGACCGCCTGGCCAATTGCGAGCGATGTAGGCGATGCCACCCTCGTCCGTGCCGAGGGGCGTCGACAGGTACGGCGCACGCAGCACCAGGGCGAGCAGAAGGCAGCCGCCGAGCGCCCACCAGGTCCGCTGACGCTCGGGCAGAGCGCCAAACGGGTTGAGCCGGGCACGCAGCGCCACGGTCGAGGACGGCGCGACGCCGCCGGTGACCATGGCCCCACGGTAGCAACCGAGCGTGAGGTCTCTACGCCGTGGTCGGTGGCGCCCTGCGCGAGTCGCTCTCCCGATCCAGGGCGTGTGATCCCGCCCGACGCCGTGGTGGTGGGTGATGGTCCCGCCGTTTGCCACGATCGCACCGCCCGCCGCGGCCTTGGGCCGCCCACCACTGGTCCAGCTCGGCACCGTGCTGCGTGAGGGGGGCTAGCGCAGGTAGATCGGGTTGGAGAGCAACCAGAGGCGCTCCCGGCCGCGAAACGGCAGGCGCGCTTCGACCCGGTAGACACCGGGCGTGTCGACCGGGTGCTCGAACGCCGCCGTGCTCACTTCGGCGATCGGCATGCCGTCGCGAACCAGGGTGACCCGCGCCCGCCGCGGCAGCGCGGCGCACAGCGTCCACGCTCCGGCCGGTCGCTGCTCGCCGAGCACGGCGACGTCGCCGGACCCCTCGGCCCAGTAGCGAAACCCGCGGCCAGGGGCGATCGCGTCGACCGAGAGAAAGCAGCGCCCCTCTCGCAGGGAGGCGTAGACCTCGTCGAGGTCGGCCTCGCCGTCGCCGTTCGGGGGCCGGCGGCAGAGCACGTAGGTCGCGAGCAAGCCGAAGTAACGCTCGTTTCGCATCGGTGAGAACAGCCGTCGGCCGATCCTGATCCCGTGTTGGTGAGCGTCGAGCCCGCCGATCGCGACTACCCGGCGGATCGCGCAGAGACGATCCCAGGCGCTCAGGTGGTGAGCGGGAGGCCCATCTAGAAATCGCTCGGGGTCGCGCATGTAGGCGATCGCCTCGAACGGGGTCCGCCAGGCCTCCGCGGCGTCGGTCAACAGGCTCCAGAGCTCGATCCCGGCGAGCCCGTCGTCGTCGAGCGCCGCCCAGCCGTGCGGTCGGCCGAGCCGGTGCGACATCCGCGCGCCCGCCGAGAAGGCATGCGCGGCGAACCCGACGCCCCCCTGCTCGCGAACTGCGACCGGGATCTCCGACTCGTCGAGGTGCTTGTGTGCGAGCTCGCGATCGAGGCCAAAGGCGAGGTAGTGCCCGACCGGTGGGGAGATCTCCACCCCAACGCCGAGCAGGACCGAACCGTGCCAGCCCTCGAGGCCGGCGCGCTTTGCCGCCAGCGTGTCGTGATCGGTGAGCAGGACGGCGTCGCGCCCGGTCGCCCGCGCCGACTCGCAGATCTCCTCGACGCTCGCCGTCCCATCGGAGAAGGTCGAGTGGATGTGGATGACGCAGGCGAGGTCGCAGAGCTCCGGCACGCCGGGGGTCGGCGGCGCAGCCACCTCGAACGAGGTCGCGGCAAGCGTCGATTCGATCGGCGCCGAAGCGCCCCGCGATGAGGCCATCAGCTGAGTGGCGAGGCGGGCGCAGAGATCTGCGCCTCGACCGCGCGCAACGCCGTCGGCCGCGACCGGGTGCGGTAGGAGATTCCGTAGGCCAGCCCGGAGACGATCGTGATCGCCACGGTCGCGGCGACGATCGCGTCGACCCAGGCGGCAGCCGGGTTGGGTGCGACGATCAGGGCGACGATCGCCACCGCCTGGATCGCCGTCTTAGCCTTGCCGAGTCGGTTGGCGCTGATCACGACGCGATGGCGGCAAGCGATGACGCGCAGGCCGCTGACGGCGACCTCGCGGGCGACGATCGCCGTGACGATCCAGGGATCGATCCGGTCGATCACCGCGAGGCAGACGAACGCCCCGCCGATCAACAGCTTGTCGGCCACCGGGTCCATCAGCTTGCCGAACGTGGTGATCGAGTCGCGCGAGCGGGCGAGGTGGCCATCGAGGACGTCGGTCGCCATGGCCGCCCCGAAGACGGTCAACGCCACCGCGCCCGAGCCACCCTCGAGCGCGAGGACGAGGATCGGCGCCAGCACGATCCTGACCACAGTCAGCGAGTTGGGAAGATTCACGATCGCTCCCAGGGAGCCGCGATTCGATGCGGCTGCTCTCATCCCCCGCGCCCTACCCTGCCGCAATGCCGGTAAGCGCCAGCTCCGACCTCAGCGATCTGCCGGCGAGAATCGCCTACGCGGCGCCGGCGGCGCTGGTCACGATCGCGGTCGTCGCCGCGGGGGGCGAGCCTTTCGCGATCGCGATCGCCGCGCTGGGCGTCCTCGCCGCACTCGAGCTCTACCGAATGCTGGGGGTGTCGAAGGCGGTCGCGGTCGTCGGCTGCGCGGGGGTGGTCGCGCTGATTGGGGCGGCGCTTTACGGCGGGCGGGCGGCGCTCGCCCCGGCACTCGTCGGGACGCTGGCGCTGCTCTTCTTGGCGGCGGCGAGCGGCGGGGGGGTACTGCGGGTCGGGGCGGTCGGGGCCGGGCTCCTCGGGCTGGTCTGGATCGGCGTCTGCCTCGCCCACGGAGTCCTGCTGCGCGAGCTCGATCACGGCGGCGCGCTCGTGATCGCGGTCCTGCTCGGCACCTTCCTCGGCGACACCGCCGCGCACCTGTGCGGCTCGGTCTTCGGCCACCGGGCGCTGGCGCCGTCGATCTCGCCGAGCAAGACCGTCGAGGGACTGCTCGGCGGCGTGATCGTCGGGACGACGACCGTCGTGGCCTTCGCCGCCGCATGGCACGAGTGGCTGCAGGCAACCGACGCGCTCGCCCTCGGACTCGCCGTCAGCCTCGCCGCCCCGGCCGGTGACCTCGCCGAGTCGTTCGTAAAGCGCAGCGTCGGGGTCAAGGACGTCGGTGAGCTGCTCGGCCCGCACGGCGGCGTGCTCGATCTCCTCGACGCCGCCCTGTTCACCGCGGTCGCGGGCTATTACGTCGCCCTCGCTCTTCTCTGAGCGAGCGGCAGGCGACCTTTTAGCGGCGGCCAGCCCGCTGCTGTCAGTTTCGCCGCGGCGAAGACGGAAAAGCCGCCGATCGCGAGCCCGGCGACGTCGTCGACGACGTAGTGCCAACCGAAGTAGATCGTCGCCAGCGCCGTCAGACCGAGGAACGTCCAGAGCGCAACCCGCAGCGGGCGCGCGAGCTGCAGGAGCTGGGCGATCAGCGCGGCCACGAAGACGACCGCGATGTGAAGCGAGGCGAACGCCGCGATGCTGTGCACGGCGCTCGTCGCGCCGGGGTCGGCGAGCACCTCGACGCGACTCTCGAACAGGGTCTGCTGCAGGCGCCCGACGCCCGTCTCGGGCAGGTCTGAGACGAGCCACCGACCCGCGAAGGCGGGGCCGAGGGCGGGCAGGACGTAGTAGCTGAGCGCTCCGAGCATCCAGGTCAGCGACAGCGCGGTGACGTACCAGACTCCCGCCGCGAGCCGGCTCGACCAAACCAGAGCGACGCCGAGCGAGATCGGCACGAAGGTCAAGAAGGCCAGATAGACGAACGAAAGCAGATGCGCCGCGACGCCGGTACCTAGCACCGTCTGCACCAGCGTCGTCGGATCGTTGCCGAAGAAGAGCCAGCGCTCGAACTCGAGCAGCCCGACGTCGTGGTTTCCCTGGCTGACGAACGGAACGTAGCCCTTCAGGTTGCGATAGGAGAGATAGGTCGCGTAGAAGCTGAGCAGGCAGCAAACGACGATCGCGCCGCGCCTCCCGAGCCAGCGCTCGCGCAGCACCGCGGCGGTCGCCGCGAACGCTCCGGTCCCCACGTCTCGCCGCATTCTCAGCGCGCGAGAAAGGACGTCGGCGATCAAGAAGCCGAGCGCGACGACGCCGATCAGGGCCAATGGCGAGCCGACGTAGCGGGCATCCGGATCGCGCACCGGTAGGTCCATCGCCGACGCGATCGCGAACATCGTGGCAAGCGAAAGCAAAGCAATCCCGACGGGCGCCAGACAGGCGCGTCCCGTTGGATCGCCTTCCCCGCCCCCGGTCTTCGACGATCCCGGCCCGCTTGCGCGAGCCCTCTCTCGAGCAGCCTCGACATATTGAGAAGATATGGGGCTGAAGATACCGATACACCCAAGAATCTGCTGACGCCGGAGAGCTAGCAGAGGAAGGCCGTGGAGGCGGACGACGGCATTCTCGCGGTGACGATGCCGGCCACACGGGCGCTACGGAAAGCTAGGTCCGCACGTGCAGGCGCGGCTCGCCATCTGCTTAAGAGCTTGGAAAGCTCTTGTGCAGCCATTACACCACGCCCGCGGTGCGAGCGTCATGTTAGATGGTCCATCCCGAGGTACCTTGCCCACGAGGCGCGCCATCCTAGGTGGGAGAACGAGAGATTGGCCATCTCAGGTCGGCGCTTCTTCGGGCCGCCGCTCGGGCGCCAGGCGCTGGCCGAGCAGGATGCCCAAGAGGGTGACCGCCAGGGCGATGATGAGCCGCACGAGGGTCGAGACCGAGGGTCCGTCCTTGAGGGCGGCGGCGATGGCCATCACGAGCGGGAAGGCCAGCGGGATCCACATCAACGGTGGTCCCACGGAGTACCCGAAAGCAAAGCCGGCGAGGAAGAACAGTGTCACCGAGATGACAATCCCGACTGCCGACATGGGCGCACCCTATGACGGATGAGGGACGCGGGGCGCCGCGAAGGGTCCGGAGGTGAAGCAGAGGGTCTCGACCGTGTTCGTGGCGCACGCCCACCACTCGGCCCGTTCGGGATATCCCCGCTTCGTCGACTACCTCGACGGGCTGGTCGAGGCTCGCCGGCCGGACCCTTGGCGCATTCCTGCTCGCGAGCCGGCATCGCGAGCGCCTCGGCTCACTGGCTCGATCCCGGGCCGAGACGCTGGACCTGAGCGCCGCCGCACGCCGCCACGCCGAGATCTACCGGCGGGTGGGCGAGTCAGGTGCGGATGGAGGGACTCGAACCCCCACGGGTGATACCCACCGGCACCTAAAGCCGGCGCGTCTGCCAATTCCGCCACATCCGCGCGGCCGAGCGGGGCAGCCAGGACTCGAACCTGGGACCTTCGGTTTTGGAGACCGACGCTACCACCAGCTGAGCTACTGCCCCGAGGGGTCATCGTACCTCTCGCAGGGCGTCCGAACCGCTGCGCCCGGGCCGCCCTTGGGCGTACACTGGCGCCGATGGCGGAGCCCAGGCTCGAGCATCCCAACCGCGACAAGGCTGAGTCCAAGGCCACCCGCGCCGCGGTGGTGCTCCTGCTGCTCGTCAGCGCGGGGCTTCTAGCCGTGGTCACCCTGGGCGGGTTCACCGAACTCCAGGGCATGGTCCCGCTCGCGGCGGCCTACTTCGTCATCTATCTGGTGATCGCGTTCTTCGTGCTCAGGTGGAACCGCGGTGTCCTGCCCGTCGCGGCGGCCGGAGCGATCCTGCTTGCGGTCTTCGCCGCCGTCGCCGCGCCGCCCTGGTTCGCCCGCGACAAACAGGGCTTCGACACCCCCGCGCTCGAGCCGGGCATCCTCGGCCTGCTGACGCTGATTCTCGTTCCCGTATCGGTGCTCCTGATCGCCTTCGCCTTGCGCGGCTTTCAACAGGCCTGGAACGTCGAGGTCGAAGTACACGAGGACGCCGACGAGCACGGCGGCTACGAGGGCCGCCCGCAGACCGCCTGACTACCCCTTCGACTTCCTCCGCTGAATGCATAGGTCATGCGGCGGGTGGGATTCGAACCCACACGCCCTCTCGGGCAATGGCTTTTGAGGCCATCGAGTCTGCCGTTCCTCCACCGCCGCGCAGGCACCGTTGAGTCTAGGTCAGACGTAGGCCATCTCGGGCCATCAGCGCTGAGTTGCAGCTCGCGCAGGTGCCGCAGACTGGCGTCCGGTGAATACGCTGCCCGCCTCTTGGACGTCCACACGGAGATAGAAGGGCTGGTCGAGCACGCCGGCCGCCTGGCGGGCAGCGACGCCGAGCGCCGAGCGGCAGGTCGAGTGGAGGAGCGGCTCACCGAGATGGGCCGCGAAGTCGAGGTCGAGTCGATCGAGATCCATCCGCGCTGGGCCATCGTCCATCTGCTGCACGCGGTGCTCGCCATCGCCGGGAGCCTCGTCTCCGTGGGCTTTCCGCTCATCGGGTTCGCGCTGGTGCTCGTGGCCACGCTGTCCGCCTTCGGCGACGCGAGCGGGCTCTTCCGTCCCCTGCGCCGGGTGACCGGGCGGCGGGCATCGCAGAACGTCTTCTCCCCCGAGGGCGAGGACCGCGACGGTCGGGTCGTGCTCGTTGCCCACATCGACACCTCGCGCGGCGGCGCGGTGTTCGGGCGCGGCCTCCAGGAGCGCCTGGCCGTCCTCGGCGCGCGCATCAAGCGGCCGATCGGTCCCTTCGTCGCCTTCATGGTCATCCTGCTGGTGCTCGCGCTCTGCACCTTCGCGCGGGTGATCGGCCAGCAGGGCAACGTGCTCACGGCCGTTCAGCTTCTCCCCACGATCGGGCTGATCGTGGCCGTGGTCGCCCTCCTCGACGTGGCCCTCTCGGATCCCGTGCCGGGCGCCAACGACAACGCCTCCGGCGTGGCAACGGTCCTCCGCCTCGCGGAGCGCTTCGGTGGGCAGCTCGACCACTTCGCGGTCTGGGTGCTGATCACCGGCGGGCAGGAGTCCTTCGGGCTGGGGATGAAGGCGTTCCTGAAGGCACACAAGGACGACCTGGACAAGGAGCGCACGGTCTTCATCAACATCGACGAGGTGGGCGCCGGGACCGTTCGCTTCGGCCAGCGCGAGGGGATGCTGCTGCCGGGCAAGTCGCACCCACAGCTGTTCGAGATCTCGCAGCAGATCGCCGAGGACGACGGCGAGGGCGGCGCCTTCTCGGCCAAGCCGTTGACGTTGCGCACACCCAGCGACGCCTCGATCGCTCGCAGCGCCGGCTACCCGGCCATCACCATCGCCTGCCGCAACGCGGTCGGCTACGTACCGCGCCACCACCAGGCGAGCGACACCGCCGACAACATCGACGGCGACTCGCTGGAGCGCGCGTACGGCTTCACCGCCGAGTTGATCCAGCGCCTCGAGGCCGTGATCGGTCCCGACCTCTCGCGCACCGAGACCCTGCTCGCCGAAGCCGACTCCGAGGCCTGACCCCGCCGTGCTTCAGCACGTCGCGCTCGAGCTGGACCCGGCCGCGCGCCGGGAAGCCGAGGAGTTCTGGGTGCTGCTGGGCTTCGAGCTGGTCGAGCCGCCGGCCAGCCTGCGCGAACGCAGCTCCTGGCTTCAGCGCGGCTCCAGCCAGATCCACCTCCTCTTCTCCGAGGAGCCCATGGCGCCGCCCCAGGGCCACGCCGCCGTGGTGGCCGAGGACTACGAGGCCACGCTCGACGCACTGCGCGCGGCCGGCTACCAGCCCGAACAGCGGTCCGAGCACTGGGGAGCCCCGCGCGCCTTCGTCCAGGCGCCCGGCGGCCACCTCGTCGAGGTGATGGCGGCCCCGCCGAGCTAGAGCGCGGAGTTCTCCACCGGCGCCTCGCCCGAGTAGTCGTAGAAGCCCTTGCCGGACTTCTTGCCATACCAGCCGGCGCCAAGCATCTTGCGCAGCGTCGGAGGCTGGGCGAAACGGCGCTCGGCGAACTCCTCGTACATGACCTCGCAGATGGCGCCCATGGTGTCCAGGCCCACGAAGTCGGCCAGGGTCAGCGGGCCCATCGGGTGTCCGGCGCCGGCCTTCATCGCCTCGTCGATCTCCGAGATCGAGCCCACCCCCTCCTCCAGGGCGCGGATGGCGTCGAGCATGTAGGGCACGAGCAGGCGGTTGACGATGAAGCCCGCCTTGTCCTTTGTCGGGATGCCGAGCTTGCCGTTGGCCTTTGCGAACTCGACCCCGGCCTGGAAGGTCTCCTCCGAGGTGGTGACCGCGCGCACGACCTCGACCAGCTTCATGACCTGTGCGGGATTGAAGTAGTGCAGCCCGAGGAAGCGGTCGGGCCGCGAGGTCACTGCCGCCTGGTCGATCACCGCGAGCGAGGAGGTGTTGGTGGCGAAGATCGCCTCGGGCTTGACGACCCCGTCCACCTCGCGCCACATCGCGAGCTTGAGCGCCAGATCCTCGGTGATGGCCTCGATCACCAGGTCGCAGTCGGCGAGGTCGGAGTACTCGGTGGTGCGCTGGATGCGCCCCTTCACGGCGTCGGCGTCGGCCTGCTCGACCTTGCCTTTCTCCACCGCGCGCGCCAGCTGCTTGTCGATGCGTTCCATGCCCTTCTCCAGGCGCCCGTCGTCCACCTCGCGAAGCACGACCTCGTAGCCGGATTGCGAGGCCACCTGCGCGATGCCATGGCCCATGAGCCCGGCGCCGAGCACCCCCACCTTCTGTATCTGCACTAGCCTGCCTCCACTCTTCTGGTCCTCGAGCGCGGGGAGCCTATCCAGATGCCCGTAGTCGCCACCGAGGACCGCGGAGCGGTCCGTCACGTCATCCTGCAGCGTCCCGAGAAGCGCAACGCGATGAACGGCGAGCTCGTGCTCGCGCTGGGCGCTGCCCTCGAGGAGGCGGCCGGCGACGACGCCGTTCGCTGCGTGGTCGTGCGCGGCGAGGGGGCGATGTTCTCCAGCGGCATGGATCTCGGGGACCTTCGGACGCTGAGCGAGAACCCGTCCCAGCTGCGGCGCTTTCGCCGGCCGATCCTCAACACGTGGAATCTGCTCGAGGAGATGCCCAAGTCCACGATCTGCCAGATCCACGGCGCGTGTCTGGGCGGCGCCTTCGAGCTGGCCCTGGCCGCCGACTTCCTGCTCCTCCCGTGACGATCGGGCTGCGCTCCTACCGCGAGTAACTAGGAGCGCAGGAGGTAGAAGAGGCCGGCCAGCGTCGAGGAGCCGGCCAGCCCGATCACGAACTTGCGCCCGGGCGCGCTGGGACCGGAGAGCGTGGCCGCGAGGTCCACCGCATCGGCGGCGACTCCAGCCAGCAGCCAGGGCCGGAGTCCCTTCGAGTCGCCCGCCTTGGCCGCTACGCCCGCGCCGATCACGAGGTCGCGGATGCCGAGCGCCCGAATGAGCACCTGGGCACCGCGCCCGTCGGCCTCGCCGCCGATCCACCCGTAGGCGATGTCGGGCTTGGCCAGCAGGGCGGCGCCCATGCCGATGCGTCCTGCGCCTGTCTGCCTGATCGCCTGCCGAAGCTCCATCGCCCAACGACCCTACCTCCACGCCGACCAGGGGCGGTCGGTGAAGGCAGCTGGCTGACCCCGGCTATCGCCTCCAGTTCACCGGCCCAGCGGTGAGCACGTGGCTGCCCGGCGGGCGACCCAAGACCCGCTGGGCCTCGCGGGCGCAGTCGAGCAGACGCTCGAGGTCGATCCCGGTTTCGTACCCCATCTCGTGAAGCATCGACACCAGATCCTCGGTGGCGATGTTGCCGGTGGCGCCGCGAGGCACCGGGCAGCCACCAAGCCCGCCGAACGAGGACTCGAGGGAGCGGACGCCGGCCTCCAGCGCGGCCAGCACGTTCGCCAGGCCTTGACCGCGGGTGTTGTGGAAGTGCGCAGTCAGCTCGGCGCCGGGAGCCCGGTCGTCAGCTGCGCTGAAGAACTCCTTGACCTGCGCCGGGTTGGCCATGCCCGTGGTGTCGCCAAAGGCGATCTCTTCGCATCCGGCGTCCCGCAGGCGCTCGGCGATCGAGAACACCCGCGACGGCTTCACCTCGCCCTCGTAGGGGCAGCCGAAGGAGACCGAGATCACCCCCTCGCAACGCAGGCCCACCTCGCGCGCGCGGGCCACCGTGCGCTCGATCCCCTGCAGCGACTCCTCCACCGAGCGGTTCACGTTCTCTCGGTTGTGCGTCTCGCTGGCCGAGAGGAACAGGTTGACCTCGGAGAAGCGCCCGCGCTGCGCCAGCGCCCGCTCGAGACCCTTTTGGTTGGGGACCAGCGCCGACACCGCCACGTCGTCGGGGATCTCCGCGGAGGCCAGCACTTTCTCGGCGTCGGCCAGCTGAGGAATGACGTCGGCGCGCACGAAGCTGGTGACCTCGAGGCGGCGGACCCCGGTTCGCGCCAGCATCTCTACCAGCCGCACCTTGTCGGGCGTGCGGATCATCTCCGGCTCGTTCTGGAAGCCGTCTCGGGGACCGACCCCGCGGACCTTGACGGCGTCGGACGGCATCCGCTACGTCATGGCGAGGCCGCCGCTCACGCCGAGCGCCATCCCTCCCGAGCCGCCGGTCACCAGCGCCGTCCTGCCCTCAAGCCTCACGGGCGCGGACCCTACCCCCCGCTAGCTTTGCGGCCGTGGAGCCCGTCCCGATAGTCGGCGGCACCGGAGCGCTCGGCTTCGGCCTCGCGGCGCGGTGGGCGAAGGCGGGAGTGCCCGTGGTGATCGGCTCTCGCGAAGAGGATCGCGCCCAGGAGGCCGCCGGCAGGATCGCGGACGGGGAGGCCCACGGCCTTGAGAATTCAGAGGCCGCCCGGCAGGGCCCGATCGTCATCCTCACCGTCCCCTTTCGCAACCAGTCGGAGAACCTC
>JACCZR010000192.1 GCA_013695855.1 Thermoleophilaceae bacterium | reverse complement strand
CCGGACTCCGGCGAGCCTGCGGGAGCCACGGCTCTGCTGGCCCAGGCCGAGGCGCTCGCCGAAGGGCCGGGCGGCGTGGACCCCGCGCTGGACGTGCTGGCCGCCCGCCTTCGTGAGCTCCGCATCGAGGTCGACGACGTCGCGGCGGAGTTGCGGCGCTACGGGGCGGGCCTCGAGGGAGAGCCCGGTCGCCTCGAGGAGGTCGAGTCCCGTCTCGAGCTCTACGACCGCCTGCTGCGAAAGCACGGGGGCTCGGTGGCGAGCGTTTTCGGTCACCTGGAGCGCTGCAGGGCCGAGCGCGAGCGCCTGGCCGGGGCCGAGGAGGCCGCCGAGGAGCTCGAGGCCGCGCTCGCCGAGGCCACCCAGCGCGAGGGAAGTCTGGCCGCCGAGCTGTCGGCGGCCCGTCGCGACGCGGTGCCCGCGCTCGAGGAGAAGGTGCTCGACGAGCTCGCTCGCCTGGCGCTGGAGGACGCATCGTTCTCGGCCGAGCTGCGGCCGCGCGGTGAGCTCGGGCCGCAAGGCGCCGAAAGCGTGGAGTTCATGCTGGCCGCGAACCGCGGTGTGCCGGCGGCGCCGCTGCGCGAGACGGCCTCGGGCGGCGAGCTCTCGCGGGTGATGCTGGCGCTGTTCGGCGTGGCCAGCGCCGGCGGGCCGCAGACGCTGGTCTTCGACGAGGTCGACGCCGGGGTTGGCGGCCAGACCGCCAACGCGGTGGGCGAGCGCCTGCAGGCGCTCGGCGCCGATCGCCAGGTCCTGTGCATCACCCACCTGCCGCAGGTGGCGGCGCTGGCCGAGCGCCACTTTCGCATCGAGAAGCACCCCGAGGGCGACCTCGCGCGGACCGAGGTGGCGCTGCTGCAGGGGGACGGGGTGGTGGAGGAGCTTTGCCGGATGATGGGAGCCGAGGCCGGCGACGCCGGAGCGCGCCGGCACGCACGCAAATTGCTGGCTGCCGCGTGAGCGCGCGCCGCCAGCCCACGGCGCCGGAGCGCAGGCCGGGCGCCGGCCGGCCGAGCACCGCCGCCAGACCATCTTTCCGCCGGGTCTGCGTCTAGAATCGCCCTCCAGACCAGATGCCCGAAGAGACCTCGCAAACGCGCTTCATCTTCATCACCGGAGGGGTGGTCTCGGCTCTCGGCAAAGGCATCGCCGCGGCCTCCATCGGCCAGCTGCTGGTCAGTCGCGGACTCACGGTCACCCTCCAGAAGTTCGACCCCTACATCAACGTAGACCCGGGCACCATGAGCCCGTTCCAGCACGGCGAGGTGTTCGTGACAGAGGACGGCGCGGAGGCCGACCTGGACCTGGGCCACTACGAGCGCTTCACCGACGTCAACGCCACCCGCGCGTCGAATGCCACGGCGGGCGCGATCTACGACTCGGTGATCAGGCGCGAGCGCCGGGGCGACTACCTGGGCGGCACCGTCCAGGTGATCCCCCATATCACCGACGAGATCAAGCACCGCATCAAGCTGGTGGCCGAGACCGACGAGGTGGATGTGGTCATCACAGAGATCGGCGGGACCGTGGGCGACATCGAATCGCTGCCCTTCCTCGAGGCGCTGCGCCAGTTCTCGGTGGACCTGGGGCGCGAGCGCTGCATGTTCGTGCATCTCACGCTCGTGCCCTTCCTGGGTCACGCCGGCGAGCTGAAGACCAAGCCCACCCAGCACTCGGTTCAGGAGCTGCGGCGGATCGGCATCCAGCCGGACATGGTCATGTGCCGCAGCGAGGAGACCCTAGGTCGCGACATCCGCGAGAAGATCGCTCTGTTCGCGAACCTGCCGGTGGAATCCGTGATCTCCGCGCGGGACGTGCGCTCGATCTATCGCGTGCCGCTGGAGTTCAGAAAAGAGGGCGTCGACGACCGCGTTCTGAGTCACTTCGGCATCTCCGCCGGGCCGCCCAACCTGTCCGAGTGGGAGGCGCTGGTGGAACGCCACGACCACGCCGACACACCGGTGAGGATCGGCCTGGTGGGCAAGTACACCCAGCTGGAGGACGCGTACCTGTCGGTGATCGAGGCGCTCAACCACGCCGGCGCCCACCACCGGGCGAAGGTGGAGGTCAGCTGGGTCGACTCCGAGCGCCTCGGCGACGAGGAGGCCCGCCGTGAGCTGGAGGCCTGTGACGGCATCCTGATTCCGGGCGGCTTCGGCATCCGCGGCATTGAGGGGAAGATCCGCGCCAGCCGCTTCGCCCGCGAGGAGGAGGTCCCCTACCTGGGGATCTGTCTCGGGATGCAGATCGCGGTGGCCGACTTCGCGCGCCACGTGGTCGGCCTCGAGGGGGCGAACTCCACTGAGTTCGACCCCGAGACCCCGCACCCGGTGATCGACCTCCTGCCCGAGCAGAAGGAGGTCCGCGACATGGGCGGCACCATGCGTCTGGGCGCCGACCCGGTGAAGCTGCACGACGGCACACGCGCGCGGGAGATCTACGGCGAGGCCGTTATCTACGAGCGCCACCGCCATCGCTACGAGATCAACAACCACCTGCGCAAGCGCCTCGAGCACGCCGGCCTGGTGTGCTCGGGCACGTCGCCCGACGAGCGCTTGGTCGAGCTGGTCGAGCTGCCCGAGCACCCGTTCTTCGTGGCGTCGCAGTTTCACCCGGAGTTCAAGTCCCGCCCTCTGCGCCCGCAGCCGCTGTTCCGCGAGTTCGTCGGTGCGGCAGTGGACCGCGCCGAGGCACGCTCCGAGAGCCTTCCCGAGGGCGAGCCCTCGGTCCGCGCCCACTAGGGCTCCGCGTGGCGTCCTGGTCTGAGGTGGAGCGCGAGGCGCCCGGGCTGGCGGCGCGGGCCCGCGCCTTCTTCGACTCCCATGTGCCAGGGGGGCTTCGCCCCCCTACAGCCGGGCTGCGCCCGGCACACCCCCCAGTTACTGAGTGCGGCCCCCATGGCGAGCTGTGGATCGGGAGCATGTCCGGCGCGGTGAAGGCGCTCGACCTGCGCCGCGACTCTCGCTTCGCGTTGCACAGCGGCTCTGACGACCCGCCCGCTTGGAGTGGCGACGCCAAGGTTGCAGGCCGCGCCGAGGAAGTCGACGACGACGAGCAGAAGGCGAGCATCCGCAACGAAGGCGAGCCGGCGGGCGACTCTCACCTCTTTCGACTAGACGTGACCGAGCTGGTCGTCGTGGGCCTCAACGAGGCACGCGACCGTATGGTGATCGAGTCCTGGCACGAGGGCCGGGGCGTCGAGCGTCGCGAGCGCACGTGAGTGCCGTGCCGCGGGCCACCCAGGCCGAGCGCGAGCGCCTGCTCGCCGACTTCACCCGGCTGTGCGAGATCGAGAGTCCGTCGGGGCACGAGCGTCTCGTGGCCGACGCCGTGTCGGCCGACCTGCGCGAGATGGGCCTCCAGGTCGACGAGGACGACACCGGGCGGCTCACCGGCTCGGACGCCGGCAACCTGTTCGCCCGCGTGCCCGGGGCGGGAGAGTCCAGCATGCTGCTCTGCGCCCACCTCGACACGGTGCCGCTCGGCGGGCCGGTCGAGGTCGTGCGCGACGACGGCGTGCTGCGCAACCGCCACGAGGCGGTGCTCGGCGCCGACAAC
Organism: Thermoleophilaceae bacterium; assembly: GCA_013695855.1. GTDB lineage: Bacteria > Actinomycetota > Thermoleophilia > Solirubrobacterales > Thermoleophilaceae > JACCZR01. Next base: position 8,946 of record JACCZR010000192.1, on the reverse strand, counting down.
AAGGCCGCAGTGGCCACCGTGCTCGGCGCTGCTCGCCGGCTGGCGCGGGAGGGAGGGCCGACCGGGGTCGAACTCCTGTTCACCACGGTCGAGGAGGACGGCCTGCGAGGAGCCAAGGCCTTCGACCGCTCGCGTCTGCGCTCGGACATGGGCTTCGTGTTCGACCACGCCAGCCCGGTCGGGGAGCTGATCGTGGCCGCGCCCACCTACCAGCGCGTCGAGGCGCGCTTTCGCGGGCTGGCCGCCCACGCCGGAATCCGGCCCGAGGGCGGGCGCAGTGCCATCGCGGCGGCGGCCCGCTTCGTGTCCGGCCTGGAGCTGGGCCGCCTCGACGACGAGACCACCACCAACGCCGGCAGGATCCGGGGCGGGAGCGCGGCCAACGTCGTACCCGAGCACTGCGTGGTGGAGCTCGAAGCACGCTCGATAGATCACGAGCGGGCCGGGCAGGTGGTGGCCGGAATGGTCGACGCCGCCACCGCGGCGGCGAGCGACCTCGACTGCGACCTCGAGACGACGGTGGAGGAGCTCTTCCGGGGCTACCGGCTGCGGCGGACCGCGCCGCCGGTCGAGGCGGCGACACTCGCGCTCGAGTCGCTGGGGATCGAGGCTCGGCCGGTGGCGACCGGAGGCGGCAGTGACGCCAACGCCCTCATCGCGGCCGGCCTGCCCACGGTGAACGTGGCCAACGGCACCGAGCGAAGCCATCAACCCGACGAGTCGGTGACCGTCGATGCCCTCGAGACGATGTTGGACGTGACCCTGGCGATAGTGGAGGAGGCGGGCCGGTGAGCTTCGAGAAGATCGGCAGCGAGGAGGTCTGGAGCGGCAGGATCGCCACCGTGCGCGTAGATCGCGTGCGCTTCGACGACGGCGAGGAGGCCGAGCGCGAGGTTGTCGCGCATCCGGGCGCGGTCGGGATCGTCGCCCACGATGGCGAACGCCTGTACCTGGTCCGCCAGCCGCGGGAGGCGGTGGGCGAGCAGGCGATGCTGGAGCTGCCCGCCGGCAAGCTCGAGCCCGACGGGCCGCTGGAGACCGCCAAGCGCGAGCTGGCCGAGGAGATCGGCAAGGGCGCGAACGAGTGGGAGCACCTGACCTCCTTCTGGTCCTCGCCGGGCTTCGCCGACGAGGAGGTCCACCTCTACCTGGCCACCGGCCTGTACGACCACTCCGAGGACTCGGGCGAGGACGAGCGCATCGAGGTGGTTGCAGTTGGGCTCGGCGAGTTGGACGGCGTCATCCGCGACTGCCGCGACGCGAAGACGCTCGTGGGCCTGCTGTGGTTTCGGGCCTTCGCGGGCGCTTGAGCAGACCGGGCTGAGCGAAGACGTGCAGCGCAGAGGGGCGCCACGCGGTCGGGCGAACCCAGGGGCATGGCCACGCTCGAGCGCCCGCCTGTGCCCCCCGGTGGGGTGCTCGCCAGCCGACCGTACGAGCAGCTCGTGCTCGACTTCCTGGCCTACTTGGAGTTCGAGCGAGGTCTTGCGCGCAACACTCTCGAGGCCTACCGGGGAGATCTGCTGCAGTTCGGGCGTCACCTCGACGCACACGAGCTGAGCGCCCTCACGGTCGGGCCGCCCGACCTCTCGGACTTCCTCACCGCGCTGGCCGGTACCCCAGCGCGGGGCACAGGCGCCAACCCGCCCACCCAGGGGGCCAACGGCAAGCCGGCGTCGCCCGCCACCCTGCACCGCAAGGCCGCCTGCCTGCGCTCCTTCTACCGCCACCTGCTGCGCGAGGAGGTGCGCAGCGACGATCCCACGGCGGCGCTCAGCTCGCCGCGGCGCGGCAAGCGGCTGCCGCAGGTCCTCACACGCGGCGAGGTGGCCAAGCTGCTCGATCAGCCCCGGGGCACCGAGCCGACCGCGCTGCGCGACCGCGCCCTGCTCGAGCTGATGTACGCCTCGGGTCTGCGGGCCTCGGAGGCGATCACCCTCGCGGTCGGCGACGTCGATCTCGAGGAAGGCGTGCTCCGCGCCCGGGGCAAGGGCTCGAAGGAGCGCGTGGTGCCGGTGGGCACGACCGCCGTGCGCGCCGTGCGCGACTACCTCGAGCGCGGGCGCGGCCCTCTCACGCGAGGGGCGAGGGTGCCCGAGCTGTTCGTGAACTTCCGCGGTGGTTCGCTGACGCGCCAAGGGCTCTACAAGATCGTCCGCCGCCACGCCGAGGCAGCCGGCCTCGCGGACCGCATGAGCCCGCACACCCTGCGCCACACTTTTGCCACCCACCTGCTCGCCGGGGGCTGCGACCTCAGGTCGGTGCAGGAGATGCTCGGCCACGCCGACGTGGCCACCACCCAGCTCTACACCCATCTCTCGAGCGCTCGCCTGAAGGACGTCTACTTCAAGGCGCACCCCCGGGCCACCGCCTAGCGGAGGAGCGCAGGCCGGGCGTTGGCCGGCCGAGCACCGCTCGCTCGGCGACTTCCCTGCTAGAAGAGGGCAGGTGCCCCTGCCTGTACACGCACGCGTGCCAGTCTCCGCCGCGCTGGTTCTTGCCTGCCTGCTCGGCGCCTGCGCCACCGAGCGGGCGCGCGTCCCCGACCCCAACTCGATGCTGCCTGACTCGAAGACCATCCGCACCGTGGACTTCCCCCGCGCGGGCCTCAGCGTGCGTGTGCAGCGACCCATCGGGCTCGTGCGGCGTCGCCCACCGGAGGTGTTCCGGTTCTCGCTGGCCTCGGGCGCGATCGTCTCGGTGCTCGCCTACCCGCGCAAGGAGCCCGTTCCCCGCAGCCCCTCGGCGCTGCGCGAGGCGCGCCGGCGGCTGGTCGCGGCCGTGCGCAAGCGCGATCCTACGTTCCGGGTGGCCGGCGCGCGGGTCGTGCGTGTGGCGGGAGCGCCCGGGGTGGAGGTGGTCGGCACCCAGACCCTCTCCGGCGGGCGCCTGGAGACCCGCAGCGTGCACCTGTTCAAGGGGAAGGGGGAGTACGTGCTGGAGCTGATCGCCCCCCGTACGGACTTCGGCCCCGCGGACACGCAGGTCTTCAGCCCGATGCTGCGCTCGCTCGAGCTGACCGGACGCATCAGGGGCTGAGGGCCCGTGACTCAATAACTGGCCGGTTTGAACACCCGCCCGCGGCGCCAGGCACCACCCTCGATGCTCGCAATGGCGTTGCCATTACTGTGCTCGAGTGCGGTGCCTGGCATCCACGGATCGGGCGCCCAAGCCACCTACTTATTTCGTCACGGACCCTGAGTGCCCGAGCTCCCCGAGGTCGAGACCATCCGGCGCCAGCTGGCGCCCGCGCTCGAGGGAAAGGTCCTCGAGCGCCTCGAGGTGCTCGACCCGCGCTGGTGTGAGCCGGCGCCGCCCGAGGAGTTGGCCGCCGCGACCGACGGGCGGACCATCGAGGCGGTCGCCCGGCGCGGCAAGTACCTGACCCTCGCGCTCAGCGACGAGGTCCATGTGGTCATGCACCTGCGGATGACCGGCAACCTGCTGCTGGTCAGCCCGGAGGAGGACGACCCCGCGCGCCCGCACCTGCGCGTGCGCTTCGTGGTCGAAGACGAGCGCCTGCTCTTCGTGGACGTGCGGCGCTTCGGCACCGGCGTGGTGCTGCTGGGATCCCAGGCCCGCGATCTGTACTTCGCCGCGCGGCTCGGGGTCGAGCCGCTGGGACCCGACTTCACCGCCGAGGCACTGCGTGCGCTCGCCAAGGGCCGCCGCGCCCCGGTCAAGGCCTTCCTGCTCTCCCAGGAGCGCATCGCCGGGGTGGGGAACATCTACGCCGACGAGGCGCTGTACCGCGCGCGCATCCATCCCCTTCGCCCGGTGGGGAGTCTGCGCCGGGCGCAGGTGAAAGACCTGCGCGACGCGGTGGTGGCGTCGCTGGAGGCCGGCATCGACGCTCGGGGGGCCACCATCGACGACTTCCGCCACTCCGACGGCGCACGCGGTTCCTTTCAGGACCGCTTCATGGTGCATCTGCGCGAGGGAGAGCCCTGTGAGCGCTGCGCGGCGACGATCCGCAAGCTGCGGGCGGCGGGGCGCGGGACGTACGTGTGCCCGCGCTGTCAGCGGGCCCCGCGGAGCTGACAGCCGGGCTTCAGCTCGACACCCCGCTGGTCCCTCAGCCACCCACGAAGATCGATAACGAACGTGGGGTGTCCAGGCGCCTAGGCCGCGAGCAGGTCGCCCAGGACACCGTCGCGGTCGGCCTCGACCAGCTCGCGAAAGCCGCCGATCGAGCGCCGCCCGATCAGCACCTGGGGGAACGTCATCTGGCCGGTGATGGCCACGAGGTCGGCCCGGCCGGAGGGGTCCTTGGAGAGGTTGACCTCGTCGAAGTCGATGCCGCGGGCCTCGAGCAGGGCCTTTGCCTGGCGGCAGAAGCCGCACGGCTCGGTGGTGTAGACGATGACCCTGTCCGTGTCCGCCATGTCGTCCAGACTCTAAGTGGTGGGCGGCACGTTCAAGACCGAGGCGGTGGTGCTCCGCTCGATCCGATTCGGCGAGGCCGATCGCGTCCTGCACCTCTACAGCCCCGATCGCGGGCGGGTGGGTGCGGTGGCCAAGGGCGTGCGCCGGGTGAAGTCGCGCCTAGGGGGCCGGCTCGAGCCGCTCGCGCGGGTGAACCTGGTCCTTCACGAGGGCCGCGGGGACCTGTGCACGGTCAGTGCGGCCGACACCGTGCACGCCCATCCGGCTTTGCGCGAGCGCCGCGGGTCGCTCGAGCGTGCCACCCAGGCGTGCGAGGCCGTGCTGCGCCTGCTGGACACGGCCGAGGCCAACCGCCCGGCGTTCAACCTCTTGGCCAACGAGCTGGCGCTGCTCGACTCCGAGCCCGGCGCGTCCACCCGCGCCCAGGCGCTGGCCTTCCGGGCCAAGCTCCTGCTGGCGGCGGGCTTTGCTCCCGAGCTGGCGGCCTGCGCGTCCTGCGGTGAGCGCGAGCACCTCGGGGCGTTCTCGCCCAGCGCCGGCGGCGTGGTCTGCTCGGGCTGTGAGGCGGGCTCCTTCGCCCTCGACGAGACGGCCCACCGCTTCCTGGTCGAGGCCCTGGCCAAGCCGCTGGCCGAGGCACCCGCGGCGCCCGAGGGCGCCCTGGGTCAGGCTGACCGCGCCCTTGCCGAGACCGCGGAGTATCACGCCCACGTGAGGCTCCGAAGGCTCCCGGCCTAGCCTTCTGCCCTTGGGACCCATGCTCGTCCTCCGGGTGCCGGTCGCTCGGGTGGGCGCCCCGCGCAGGTCGCAATCAGCGAGGTTTCCGCGTCAGGAGACGCCCCCGGGGCCTGACAAGATCGACCGATGGCCTCCGTGAGCATCCCGCCCAGCTTCGCCGAGCGCTGGAAGCGCATGGAGGACGACCGCCTGGCGCCCGAGGCCACCCGCTCGTACCCGGCCCTGCGCGCGCGGATGGAGCCCGACTCGCCCCACCGCACGCCGTTCGGGCGCGACCGCGACCGCATCGTGCACTCGAAGGCCTTCCGCCGCTTAAAGCACAAGACCCAGGTGTTCATCGCCCCCGAGGGCGACCACTACCGCACGCGCCTCACCCACACCCTCGAGGCCTGCGGGATCGCACGCAACGTGGCGCGGGCACTGGAGCTAAACGAGGACCTGACCGAGGCGATCTCGCTCGGCCACGACCTCGGCCACCCTCCGTTCGGCCACATCGGCGAGAACGTGCTCGACGACTGCGTGCAGGCGCGCTATGGCCGGCGCTTTCGCCACAACGAGCACTCGCTGCGGGTCGTTGAGGTGCTGGAGGACCTCAACCTGACCGCTCAGGTGCGGGAGGGCATCCTGCGCCACACGGGCCCCGACCCATCGGCTACGCAAGAAGGACGGGTAGTGCGCGTTGTAGATCGCATCGCCTACATCAACCACGACATCGATGACGCCCTGCGGGCGGGCGTGCTGGCCTTCGATGACCTCCCGGGCGAGGAGATCGCGGTGCTGGGCGATACGGGGTCGCGGCGCATCGAGACGCTGGTGGCCGACCTGCTCGAGCGCTCGGCTGAGGCCGGAGACATCGTGCAGGGCGACGACGTGGGCGGCGCGATGCTGCGGCTGCGCGATTTCATGTTCGAGCGGGTCTACCTCGGGCCCACAGCCCAGCGCGAGAAGGAGCGGGTCGAGCGGATGCTGCGCGCGCTGTTCGGGCACTACTCCGAGCGCGCCGAGGACCCCCAACAGGTGATCGACTGGCTGGCGGGGATGACCGACCGCTTCGCCGTGAGCACCTTCTCGGAGCTGTCCGTGCCCCAGGGGTTCTGAGGTGTACACGCGCGACAGCGTCGAGCGCGTGAAGGAGGCGGTCGACATGCCCGACCTGGTGGGCGCCAAGACCGAGCTGCGGCGAGCCGGGGTCAACCTCGTCGGCCTATGTCCGTTCCACGAGGAGCGCACGCCGTCTTTCTCGATAAACGCGGAGAAGAAGGTCTACTACTGCTTTGGCTGCGAGTCCTCGGGCGACGCGATCGGCTTCGTGATGGAGACCGAGGCCCTGGACTTCGCCGGAGCGCTCGAGCTGATGGCCGATCGCTACGGCGTGGAGTTGCAGCGCGAGAGCGAGGACCCCGAGGCCGAGCGCCGGCGCCGGCGGCGAGAGCGCCTGCTCGCTCTGCTCGAGCGCGCCTCGCATTTCTACGCCAGCTACCTGTGGAAGGCCGACGAGGCCGCGGCGTCCCGCGAGTACCTGCTGGGCCGCGGGCTGCGCGAGGAGACGCTGCGGGAGTTCGGCGTGGGCTACGCACCCGGCGCGTGGGACCGCCTGACCTCGGCAGCAGTGCGCGACGGCTTCACCGAGGACGAGCTCGTGGCCACCGGGCTCTCGCAGCGCCGCCGCGAGGGCAGTGGGCTGATCGATCGCTTCCGAGGGCGCATCACCTTCCCACTCAACGACCGTCGCGGCAGGCCGCGGGGCTTCGGCGCCCGCGCCACCCAGGAGGGCCAGCAGCCGAAGTACCTGAACACGGCGGAGGGTGAGGTCTTCCACAAGGGCAGTCAGCTCTTCGGGCTCGACCTGGCCCGCGTGGCGGCGGCCAAGGCGGGCCGCGTGGTGGTGGCCGAGGGCTACACCGACGTGCTGGCGCTGCGCCAAGCGGGCGTCCCCGAGACCGTGGCGATCATGGGCACAGCGCTCACCGACGAGCAGCTCGAAGAGCTCACCCGGGCCGCCCCCCGGGTCCTGATGGCGCTCGACGCCGATCGCTCGGGTCAGGAGGCGATGGTCCGCGCCTCCCGGGTGGCCGAAGTCCGGGACGTCGAGCTGGCGGTGGTTGAGCTCCCGGCGGGCCGGGACCCCGCCGACCTGCTCGAGCAGGAGGGCGCCGCGGCTCTGCTCGCGCGACTCGAGGACGCCATTCCCGCGCTTGAGTTCGAGGTACGTCGGGTAATCTCCGGCGAGCAGCTCGGGACGCCGGCAGGGGTGGATCGTGCGCTTGAACTTGTGCGGCCGCTGGTGGCGGCCACGCCAAGACAGAGCAAGACGCGTGACCATCTCGTCAGATACGTATCCGACCGACTGGACGTGCCCGAGCAGTACGTGACGGCCCAGCTCAAAGCGCGACCCGCAGCCAACCGTTCGCCCTCCGGGGTCGCCCCCGCGCGGGCTCCAGGCGACCTTGCGCCGACGGCGGAGCGGGCTCTGCTGTCGATGTGCGCCGGGGGTGGCGAAGCTGGACGGCTGCACCTCGAGCGTCTGCGCGATGGCCACCTGAGCTCCGAGGTCGCCCGCCGAGCGCGCGATCACCTGATCGCCCACTTCGCCGACCCGCTTGCCTTCCTGCCCGACGACGACCCGGACGTGGCCGCGCTCGTCACGCGGGCGGTCATGGCCGCTCAGGCCGCCGATCCGACGCCCGAGGCGGCGCTGCGGATGGGCTTCCTGCAGCTCGAGCTCCGTCGGGTCGAGCGCGACATGAGGGGCGCGCGCCAGGACCGCGACCTGGCGCGCCAGGACGAGCTGGCCCGAGCCAAGCAGGCCGTCCGGCTCGAGTTGGACTCGGTGGCGGGGGAGGCCACGTGAGCCGGGACGAGCCCGCTCAGGAACTTCCTCCCGACGAGTCCGAGCCGGAGGTGCTGGAGGCCCCGGAGGAGGACATCGAGGCGGGCGAGGAGCCCGCAGCGGCCCCGCCCACCGGCGTGACCCGCGACGCCTACGACCTGTTCAACGAGGGCGGGATCGTCACTGCCGGCCTCGCCGCGCCTCCGCCCGAGCAGGGGGCCGAAGACGCCGTGCGCCTCTACCTCAAGAACATCGGCCAGGTCCGCCTGCTCACGCGCGAGGACGAGGTCCGCCTCTCCCGGCGCGTCGAGCAGAACGACATGGCGGCCAAGAACGCGATGATCGAGGCCAACCTGCGGCTCGTCGTGTCGATTGCCAAGCGCTACTCGAACCGGGGGCTGACCCTGCTGGACCTGATCCAGGAGGGCAACATGGGCCTGATCCGGGCGGTCGAGAAGTTCGACTGGCGCCGCGGCTTCAAGTTCTCGACCTACGCCACCTGGTGGATCCGCCAGGCGATCACCCGGGCTCTGGCCGATCAGTCGCGGACGATCCGCATTCCCGTGCACATGGTCGAGCGGATGAACCGCGTCGCCCGCGCCCGCCGGACGCTCAACCAGACCCTCGGCCGCGAGCCCTCGACCGAGGAGATCGCTGAGGTCGTGGAGGTGCCCGCGGCGAAGGTCGAGCACATCCTCAAGCTGGGCCAGGAGCCGATCTCCCTCGAGACACCGGTAGGCGCCGGCGAGTCCGCTGCCAGCTTCGGCGACTTCATCGAGGACGAGGCGCTCGACCGCCCCTACGAACAGGTGGTCAAGGCGATCCGCAACGCCGACCTCGAGCTCATCCTCGACCGGCTGCCGTGGCGCGAGCGCCGTGTGCTCGAGCTTCGCTACGGCCTGTCCAACGAGGACCCGCGCACCCTCGAGGAGATCGGCCGCGAGGTCGGCGTGACCCGCGAACGCGTACGCCAGATAGAGGCGAAGACCCTG
>JACCZR010000004.1 GCA_013695855.1 Thermoleophilaceae bacterium | reverse complement strand
TCACCCGTTCGCGGCTCTGCCCCAGGCCGAAGCCTGGTTCGTCGCTCCACTTGCATGTGTTAAGCACGCCGCCAGCGTTCGTCCTGAGCCAGGATCAAACTCTCCGTGAAAGACTTGCGTGTCATCCGGTCGCCCGGGAAGGATTCGGCACGGATGCTGAATCCTTCGCACGGTTACGCGATCGGCTCCACTGTCTAGTTCATTCAGAGAGCGTGTCAAAGATACTTCGGACCCTGGCAGTACACATAGCCGGGGCCCATCTTCGACGGGTGCTCAGTCAAGACCCTCGCGCTCCGAAGAGCCGAGGGGTCGAACCTGGACGCGTGACCACTTTGGTCACGCACGCTGCTGAGTTTTCAAGGACCGCCTCGGCCTCTCGGGCGGGGTCGCCGCCGACAGATCGTTCCCCAGGCATAGAAAAGGCCTCCCAAGGAGGCCCGGCAGACCTTCTCCTGCGGGGGGCCGAGCAGTATAGCGCGACAGAGCGTGCCGACGCAAGGGATCGTCTCAGGCGAGCCGTAGGCGCCGGAAGCGCCGCTTTCCCACCTGCAGGAGGGCCCCGTCCAGCCGCTCCGAGGCGATGTCCAGGTTGCCGCCGGCCACGGGCTCGCCGTCGAGGCGGACTCCCCCCTGGTCGATAAGCCTCCGGGACTCCGAGCGCGAGAGCCCGAAGGCCTCGCCCATCAGGCGGGGGAGGTGGACCGCGCCGTCCGTTGCGGAGAATGTCAGCTCCTCCACCTCCTCCGGCGCCATGCGCTGGACGTGCAGGCGGTCGAAGTGAGCCTCGGCCCCGGTGGCGGCGTCCGGGCCGTGGAAGCGCTCGGTGAGCTCGCGCGCCATCGCCCGCTTCGCCTCCACTGGCGTGAGCCCCGGGTCGGGTGGGCCCTCCAGGAGCAGCTCGTAGTACACAGGCATCGCGGAGTCGGGCACCCTCATGAGCTTCCCGAACACGTCGTCCGGCCGCTCGGTCACCCCTACATAGTTGTCCAGGGACTTCGACATTCGCCGCTCCCCGTCGGTTCCCGGGAGGATCGGCAGGGTCAGGATCGACTGCGGCGCAACGCCGTAGGCCTGCTGGATCGCTCGCGCGAGAAGAAGGTTGAACTTCTGATCGGTGCCGCCCAGCTCCACGTCGGCGCGGACCTGCACGGAGTCGTAGCCCTGGAGCAAGGGGTAGAGCAGCTCCAGGACCGAGATCGGCCGGCCGGTGGCGTAGCGACGGGCGAAGTCGTCGCGCTCGAGCAGCTGGGCCACCGTTGCAGTGCGAGCCAGGCGAAAGAGCTCCTCCATCCCCATGTCCAGCCACTCGCCGTTGTGGCGCAGCTCGGTGCGCTCAGGATCGAGCACGGTGAAGGCTTGCCGGCGAAAGGTCTCCGCGTTGGCGTCAATCTGCGCCGGGTCGAGCTGGGGCCGGGTGGAGGAGCGGCCGCTGGGATCGCCCACGCGCGCGGTGTAGTCACCGACGATCAACACCACGGTGTGGCCGAGATCCTGGAACTCGCGCAGCTTGCGCAGTACCACCGTGTGGCCGAGGTGGATGTCCGGCGCAGTCGGGTCGATCCCCAGCTTGACGCGCAGGGGCCTGCCCTCGCCCAACTGGTGTGCAAGGGCTCCCTCGGGGAGGGCGTCGACGGCGTTGCGCGCGAGGAATCGAGCATCCTCTGCGACCCGATCCGTCATGGGCCCGATGCTAGTTGGGGCCGAGCGAGCGGTGCTCGGCCGGCCAGTGCCGGGCCTGCGCTCCTCCGCTAGACTGGCGCCCCTTGGCGGGGCCTGCGGGAGGCCTCCCAAGGGCGCTGGCCGCCGTCCGCGGAAGGCCGGTTCCCGCCCGGACGCATCGGCCTTGAGACGGTCGGACGAGAATGCCGAATTCGCGCACGCCCACATCCAAGAGCCCCGCTCGCACACCCTCGCAGCCCCGCTCGGCCGGCCCGATCGGGCCCCAGCGGCCCAAGCTCAAGCGCCTGCGGCTGGCTCTGATCCTCTTCGGACTCGCCATCCTGGCCCTGATCTCGACCGTGTTCGGCATGATGACCGCCGTCTCGAGCGACCTTCCGGCGCTGGAGAACGAGGCCGAGTACCGCGCCGCACGCAACTCGCTGCTGCTGGCCGACGACAAGCGCCGGGAGCCGATCGCGAAGCTCACCGGCAACAACAACCGCATCCTGCTCGACGAGAAGGACATCTCGCCCGCTCTCGAGAACGCCGTGGTCGCGATCGAGGACCAGCGTTTCTACAGCCACGGCGGAGTCGACTACAAGGGCATCGCCCGAGCCCTGGCCCAGGACCTCCTGCGCCGGCGCGCCGCTCAGGGCGGCTCCACGATCACCCAGCAGTTCGTCAAGAACGCGCTGTCGGCCCAGGGCGACCGCTCGGTCTTCCAGAAGCTGCGCGAGTCCGCGCTGGCCTACCACCTCGAGCGCAAGTGGAGCAAGGAGAAGGTCCTCACGCAGTACCTCAACAGCGTCTACTTCGGCAACGGCGCCTACGGCGTGGAAGCCGCCGTACGCACCTACTTCGGCAAGGCCCCGGGGCCCGGCGGCGACCCGGCGGCAACCCACGTCGAGCCAGCCGAAGCGGCGCTGCTGGCCGGGATGATCGCCTCGCCGAGCCTGTACGACCCGGTCGAGAACCGCGACAAGGCACGAGCCCGTCGCGACCAGGTGCTCGAGCGAATGCTCGAGCAGCGGATGATCGGCCAGACCGAGTACAAGACCGCCCTGCGGCGGGCCCTGCCGGCCCGCGGCGAGGTCCGCCCGCCGACGCCTGACTCCGACCAGCCCTACTTCTCGAGCTGGCTCACCCAGCAGCTGGTCGACCGCTACCGGCCGGGCGTGGTGTTCGGCGGAGGCCTGCGGATCAAGACCACGCTCGACCCCGAGCTGCAGAAGGCGGCCGAGCAGTCGATCGCCCGCAAGCTCGACGGCGTCGGCCCGGACTCCTCGCTGGTCGCGATCGAGAACAAGACGGGCGAGGTGAAGGCCATGGTCGGCGGCCAGGACTTCGGCAAGACGCCGTTCAACCTCGCCACCAACGGCCGCCGCCAGCCCGGCTCGGCCTTCAAGCCCTTCACGCTCATCGCTGCACTGGAGAAGGGTGTCAGCCCCGATGCGACCTTCACCTCCAAGAAGAAGGTGCTGCGCGGCAACTTCGTGGTCAACAACTACGAGGACTCGTACGCCGGCGTCTCGAGCCTGCGCTCGGCCACCAGCACCTCGGACAACTCCGTCTACGCCGAGCTCGGCCTGCAGGTGGGCACCAAGCGGATCGCGCGGCTGGCGCGCCGGATGGGAGTCCGTACGCCGGTCTCGACCAACCCGGCCATGACCCTCGGCGGGCTCGAGCAGGGGCTTACGCCGCTCGAGCTGGCCTACTCGTACTCCACCATCGCCAACCGGGGAGTCAAGGTCTCGGGCAGCCTGGCCGCGCAGCGCGGCGGTCCCGTGGGTGTGGAGAAGGTCCAGGGCTCGAACATGGAGGACGCAAACACCAAGGTCAGGCAACGGGTGTTCTCGCCGGACGTGGCCGAGCAGGCCCGCCAACTCCTGGCCGGGGTGATCTCGGACGGAACGGGCAAGGCCGCTTCTATCCCAGAGTTCGCCGCGGGAAAGACCGGCACCACGGAGAACTACGGCGACGCCTGGTTCGTGGGCTTCAACGACGAGCTGACTGTGGCGGTGTGGGTCGGCTACGCGGACAAGCTGCGTCAGATGAAGACCGAGTACAGCGGCGGACCGGTGGCCGGCGGCACCTATCCGGCCGAGATCTGGCATGACCTCATGACGAACTGGATCCGCATTCGCGACTCCCGCGGGGGCGGCCCAAAGAAACCAGCGCCCTCCACAGTTCCGACCACGCCCGCGCCCGGTGCCCCGGCGCCGGAGGCGGGCGTGCCCCCCGCCCCGGCAGCGCCGCCCGCCCAGAC
>JACCZR010000248.1 GCA_013695855.1 Thermoleophilaceae bacterium | reverse complement strand
TCAAGACGGTGAAGGACTCGGCACCGGAGTTCGGCTTCGAGGAGATACAGGAGGCGCGCTTCGCCACCGAGGACATGGACGCCGAGAACACCGGCCTGTCCTACCACGTGGTCCGGCCCGGGCGGCGCCAGGGCTTCGGACACCGCCACGAGAACGCCGAGGAGATCTATGTCGTGCTGTCGGGCAGCGGCCGGGCGAAGCTAGACGACGAGGTGATCGACGTCGACGCGATGGACGCGATCCGGGTGGCGCCGTCGGTCACGCGTGCTTTCGAGGCCGATTCGGAGGGCCTCGAGCTGCTGGCCTTCGGCCCCCGCCACAAGGGCGATGGCGAGCTCGTGCAGGACTTCTGGCCTGCCGGCTGAGCCTCGGTTGGTACGACCGCGCCGCTAAGTTCGTAGTCCTCCCGTGAGCCGTTACACCAGCGCAACCGACGCGGATCGCCGCGAGATGCTCGACGCCGTGGGCGTGGGGTCGGTCGAGGACCTCTTCGAGGCGATCCCCGAGTCGGTGCGTCTCGGGCGGCCGATAGACCTCCCGGAGGGCATGGCCGAGCAGGAGGTGCTCGACCACCTGACCGCGTTGGCCGCGCGCAACCGCCACGCCGACGAGGAGGTCACCTTCCTCGGCGCCGGCATGTACGACCACTACGTGCCCTCGCTGATCGACAACCTCGTCCAGCGCTCGGAGTTCCTCACCCCCTACACGCCCTACCAGCCCGAGATCTCCCAGGGCGGGCTGCAGGTGATGTTCGAGTTCCAGACGATGATCTCCGAGCTGACCGGGCTGCCGGTGTCCAACGCCTCGGTGTACGAGGGGCCGAGCGCTGTGGCGGCGGCGGGCTACCTGGCCAAGCTGGAGACCAAGAAGACACGCCTGGTGATCTCGCGTGGTGTGCACCCGCACTCGCGCGCCGCGCTGGCCACCCACGCCGCCGGCTACGGGATGGAGCTGGCCGAGGTGCCCCTGGACGCCCAGGGCGCCACCGACGCCGAGGCCCTGGCCGCCGCGGTGGACGACGACACCGCCGCGGTGTTCGTCCAGTACCCCAACTTCCTGGGCACCGTCGAGGACCTGGCCACGCTGGGCGAGGCGGCCAAGTCCACCGGCGCGCTGTTCGTCTGCGCCGCCGACCCGCTGCCGCTGGGCATCCTCAAGCCGCCCGGTGAGTGCGGCGTGGACATCTGCGTGGGGGAGGGCCAGACGCTGGGCAACCGCTTGGACTACGGCGGGCCGTCCTTTGGCTTCTTCGCTGCCTCCGAGCGCTTCCTGCGCAAGATGCCCGGCCGCATCGCCGGCGAGACCCGCGACGTGGACGGCAAGCGCGGCTTCGTGCTCACGCTTCAGACCCGCGAGCAGCACATCCGCCGCGAGAAGGCACACACAACATCTGCACCTCGCAGGCGCTGAACGCCCTGGCGGGCACCGCCTACCTGAGCTGGCTGGGCCGCCAGGGCCTGCTGGAGCTCTCCACCTCCATGCTCCGCCGCACCGCCTACGCCCGCGACGCCCTCGGCCTCGAGGCCATCAACCCCGGCCCCGTGGTGCGCGAGTTCGCGGTGCGGGTTCCCGACCTGGACGGCTTCCTCGTCCGGGCCCGCGAGGCGGGAATCAACCCCGGCCTGCCGCTGCGAGGCGTGCTGGGCGAGTACGAGGACGGCCTGCTGGTGGCCATCACCGAACGGCGCACGCGCGAGCAGATCGACGCGCTGGCCGCCGTGGCCGCGCGCGAGGAGGTGCCCGCCTGATGAGCGTGGGCGCCGAGCAGGACACGATCACGATCTTCGAGCGCTCGCGTGAGGGGCGTCGTGCCTTCACACCGCCGCGCGAGGACGTGCCCGAGACCGCGGTGGAGGACCTGCTGCCCGACTGGGCCCGGCGAACCGACCCGGCCGCCCTCCCCGAGGTCTCCGAGCCCGAGATCGTGCGCCATTACGTCACGATCTCGCGCAAGAACTTCCACCTCGACCAGGGCTTCTACCCGCTGGGCTCGTGCACGATGAAGCACAATCCCAAGCTGCACGAGCGGGTGGCCGCGCTGCCGGGCCACGCCCGCCTGCACCCCCTGCAGGAGCCCGAGCACGCCCAGGGAGCGCTGGAGCTGATGTTCAACCTGCAGGGCGCGCTGTCGGAGATCGCCGGGTTGCCGCACGTCTCGCTCCAACCCAGCGCCGGCTCCCACGGCGAACTGGCCGGCCTGCTGCTCACCCGCGCCTACCACGCCGATCGCGGCACCGAGCGCACGAAGGTCCTCACCCCGGACACCGCCCACGGCACCAACCCCGCCACGGTCACCATGGCCGGCTACGAGGTGGTCAAGGTGGGCACCGCCCCCGACGGCGGCGTGGACCTCGACGACCTGCGCGAGAAGGCCACCGAGGACGTGGCCTGCCTCATGCTCACCAATCCCAACACGCTGGGGCTGTTCGACTCGAACATCGAGGAGATCGCCCGCATCGTCCACGAGGTGGGAGCCACCCTGTACTACGACGGGGCCAACCTCAACGCCGTGATGGGCATCACCCGCCCCGGCGACATGGGCTTCGACATCGTGCACTTCAACCTGCACAAGACCTTCACCCAGCCCCACGGCGGCGGTGGGCCAGGGGCGGGGCCGATCGCCGTGAGCGACCGCATCGAGCCCTTCCTGCCCGTGCCGCAGGTGGTGCGCACGCACAGCGTCGGAGCGCAGGCCGGGCGTTGGCCGGTCGAGCACCGCCGCTCGGCCTACATATCGGGCAACGGCACGGGCCCCGTGTTCGACCTCGACCACGACCGCCCGAAGTCGATCGGCAAGCTGCGCGGCTTCCAGGGGAACTTCGGCGTGTTCGTGCGCTCGTATGCCTACATCTGCTCGCTGGGCGCCGAGGGCCTGCGCGAGGCGTCCGAGCTGGCGGTGCTGAACGCCAACTACCTCAAGGCTCGCCTGGCCGAGCCGGGTATCGCGGAGTACCTGCCGATTGCCTTCGACCGCCACTGCATGCACGAGTTCGTCCTGTCAGGCAGCGGCGCGAAGGACAAGCTGGGCATCAAGACGCTGGACATCGCCAAGCGCCTGCTCGACCACGAGGTCCACCCGCCCACGGTCTACTTCCCGCTGCTGGTGGACGAGGCGCTGATGATCGAGCCCACCGAGACCGAGCCCAAGGAGCGCCTGGACCACTTCGCCGAGGCGATCCGCGCGCTCCTAGAGGAAGCGGCCGAGAACCCGGAGATCGCCCGGACCGCGCCGCACACCACGCCGGTCCGCCGTCTGGACGAGGCCGGAGCGGCGAAGAAGCCGGTGGTGCGCCAGCCCCGCGGGCCCCACGAGAACCCGGGCGACCCCGGTAGCGCCCAGGAGAATCCCGCCGCGGCGAGCGGCGCCCTGTAGTCCGCTCGTCCCGGGGCGGCTCTACCGCCAGAGGTCGGCCACCAGCGGCTCGGGGTAGCGGTCCCCCGGCTGCAGGCTACGCCCGCATGGTCGGCACGCCCGACGGGTACCCGGGCAGGAGGAGACTCAGAGGAGAGGGGAAGGGCTCATGAGCACCGGGTTGATAATCGCGATCGTTGTGGTGGTCGTCGTGCTGCTGGCTGTCCTGCTGTTGCTGGGCGGACGTCAGAAGAAGAAGAAGGAAGACGAGCGCCGCCGCCTGGCCGCTTCCGGTCACCGCGAAGAGGCGAAGGGCCAGGCGCAGCTGGCCGATCGCAAGGAGGCTGAGGCCGGCGAGGTGGGCGAGCAGGCTCGCCGCAGGCGGGAGTCCGCCGAGCAGGCTGCCGAAGAGACGCGGCGCCAGCAGCAGGTGGCCGAGCAGGCCGCCGAGGAGGCCCGCCGCCAGCAGGAGGTGGCCGAACAGGCCAGCGAAGAAGCTCGCCGCCGGGGCCAGGCGGCTGACCAAGAGCGGGCAGCCGCCGAGAAGCTCGACCAGGACGCGAGCGAGCGATCGTCGGAGGCTTCCCGAGTCCGCGACGACGCGCAGGAGCGCAGCCGGCGGGCCGACGAGCTGGACCCCGACCAGAACCGCTAGAGGAGGGAACAGGATGCCCGACGAAGACACGGCCGGCGCTTGGCGCGGTCACGAGCTGATCGACCGCGACGGCGAGAAGATCGGCAAGATCGCTGAGATCTACCGCGATCAGCACACGGGCGAGCCGGCGTGGGTGACGGTGAAGACCGGCCTCATAGGCAATCGGCTCACCCTCGTGCCGATCGGCGACTCGTTGAGCGAAGGCAAGATCGTGCGCGTGCCGTTCGACAAGGAACACGTCAAGGATGCGCCCGCCATCGATCCCGACGACGAGCTGAGCGCCTCAGATCAGCGAGCGCTCTATGACCACTACGGGGTGGACCACGCGAGCGGGCAGTCGGATGGGCAGCACGCCGAGCCGGGCGCCGGCGGCACCCACCCGCCCACCTAAGACGTCGCAAAGCCGGCAAGGACCGGTTCTCCGAAGGGCCCCGCGCAACCGGTCTTGCGTTCCGTTCGGCCAAGGGCGAACATACGTTCGTGTCCGGCGAGGCCACCATCCTGCACGCCGACCTCGACGCGTTCTTCGCCTCGGTCGAGCAGCGCGACGACCCCCGGCTGCGTGGCAAGCCGGTCATCGTGGGAGGCGGGGTGGTGCTCGCCGCGAGCTACGAGGCGCGGGCCTTCGGTGTCCGCTCGGCCATGGGCGGCGGGCGGGCGCGGAGCCTCTGCCCGCGGGCCCTGGTGGTCAGGCCGCGCTTCTCCGCGTACGTGGAGGCGAGCGAAGCGGTGGCCGGGATCTTCGAGCAGGCGGTGCCCACCGTCGAGCGGCTGTCGATCGACGAGGCGTTCCTGGACGCCCGCGGGCTGGAGCACATCTCGGGCTCGCCCACCCAGGTAGCCGAGAAGCTGCGGCGGGAGGTGCGCGAGCGGGTTGGCCTGCCGATCACCGTCGGGGTGGCGCGGACCAAGTTCTTGGCCAAGGTGGCCAGCGGAGTGGCCAAGCCGGACGGGCTGCTGCTGGTGGCCCCGGACGGGGAACTGGACTTCCTCCACCCGCTCGAGGTCGAGCGCCTATGGGGAGTCGGGCCGGCGACCGCCGCGAAGCTCCATGCCCACGGGCTGCGCAAGGTGGGACAGGTAGCCCGGCTGGACGAGACCCAGCTTGTGGAGATGGTGGGCCGCGCGGCCGGGCGCAAGCTCCACGCCCTCGCCCACAACCGTGACCCGCGGCCGGTCAAGCGGGCCCCTCGCCGGCGGTCGTTCGGCTCCCAGTGCGCGCTGGGTCGCGGGCCGACGTCGCCCGAAGCTCTGGATGCCACGGTGCTCGCGCTGGTCGATCGCGTCACGCGCCGGATGCGGGCGAAGGGCAGGGCGGGCCGGACCGTGGTGCTGCGCCTGCGCTTCGGCGACTTCACGCGGGCAACCCGCTCGCACACCTTGCCCGAGCCCACTTCGACAACGAGCACCGTGCTGGCCGAGATGCGCGCGCTCGTGGCCACCGAGCGGCCGGTGATCGCCCGCCGGGGCGTGACCCTGGTCGGGGTCACGGTGGCCAACCTGGAAGCCGGGAGCCGCCAGCTCGAGCTGCCGTTCGACCGCCGCAGCGGCGACACCCTCGACCACGTGCTCGACGAGGTGCGGGACCGGTTCGGAACCACGGCGGTGACCCGCGCCTCGCTGCTGGGTCGTGGCCCGCGGTTGGCCACCTGGCTGTTCCCGGGAGAGGACTAGCGCGCCGGGGCGTAGCGGCGCAGCGCCGGTCGAACGCCCTCGGGCACGGTGAAGAACGAGCGGCCGTCGGGCGACAGCGCCAGCGTCTCGCCCTGGCCTTCGCCTAGGAGGTCCGCCCCGGCGGCGCAGGGCTCGCGGCGCAGCGCCGCGGACAGCGACTCGCCCCGCCGCCGCGACCACACCAGCGCGCGGTCGTAGGTGCGCAGCACGATCGTGCCCCCGTCGGCGGACACGTCGCCCGCCGTAACCGCTTCCCCCGCGCTCACCGGGACGCGTCCCACGCGCCGGAGCTTGGTCATCGTTGCGGTGCGCGGCCTGCCGGCGGTGTAGACAGAGGCATCGCCGCCGAAGCTCTTGGTGACCACCACGAGCTCCCCTCCGGAGGGGTCGATGAGCAGTGCTTCGGCGTCGTGGGGGCGGTCCGGGTAGCGCAGTGTGAGCCTCTGCGCGGGTGCGCTCGTCTTCGGCGCCCCGCTGCCCGGGTCGGGCTCGGGCACGAGATAGACCGACACGGAGCGGCGCTCCTCGTCGTTGTCGCCGATGTCGGCCACGAACAGCGCGTCGCGGGTCCCCGGCCCGGGACCGAGCGCGATGTCCTCCCAGTCCACGTTCTCCGCACGGGGCACCGCCAGCTCACCGCGCAGCCTTCCGTCGGGGGCCAGGGCGAACAGGCGGGCGCTGTCGCCCGAGTCGTTGTGGGCCCACAGCACCCCGGCCTGACGGCGCGAGGCCACCAGGCCCGAGAGCTCGGTCGCCTCGGTGGTCTGGACCCGGCCGGTGAGCTGGGGCTTCAGCTCGGCGCACAGCGGGGACCCGCCCCGGGCACCGACCTTGCTCCGAGAGTCCTCGGGGGAGCTCGCGTCACCGCACGCGGCGAGCAGGGAGCACGCGCACAGAGCGACTCCTGCGCGCGCGCGAGTCATCGATCGACTAGCGCCCGAGCGTGCGCACTAGGTCGTCGGCTCTCTGCGGCAGGTCGTCGATCAGCCCGCGAATGTCCGCGACCCCCGCTCGAAGCTCTGTGTCGCCCACCTCGGTCCACGGCGGCGACTCCTGGACCGCCACGAAGCCCTCGGCGGCTTCGGCGAGCGCAGCGACGGCGTCGTCGATGAAGCCCCGCGCGCCCCGCGAGGGAAGCCCCGAGGACTGCGGCCCGAAGGTGCCGGCGGCCATGCCGTACCGGCCGGCGAACGCCGTGACGATGCGCTGCGCGCGCCCGTAGGCCTTCTGGGTCGGCCCGAAGAGCTCTTGCTCCAGGCGGTCGGCTGTCTGCTCGTCGAGCTGCTCGTAGGCCTCGCCCAGCGACTCGAGCGCGACGCCGAGGTGCGAAGTCGCCTCGGCGAGCCCGTCGAGCAGATCCTGGCGCCCCTCGGTGCTGGTGTAGGCCATCGGGGGAGCCTAGGCGCTCAGGAGTCCGGAAAGCCATTCCCGCGCCGCATCTGCCACCGCGGCCGGGTCCTTCCTGAGGCTGTGGTCGCCGGGTACCTCCACGACCGTGCGGTCACCGCCGGCAGGCGGCATGCCGAAGCGGTCCCGTTCGCCCTGGACCACGAGCACCGGAACGCCCGCGGTCTCGAGCTCCCCGATCCGGCTCTCGCCCGGCCGCTTTCCGGCGCGGGCCGGGGGCTGGAGCGGGAATGCGAGGCAGAGGACGCCCACGGAGCCGGTGGCCGCGGCCGTGCGGCAGGCCACCCGCGCACCGGCCGACCGACCCCCCGGCACGATCGGCAGGCCGCTCAGCTCCTCGGCCGCGAGCTGTTCGATCACCGCCGTCCACGCCGCGTCGAGCTGGCGTGCCGGCGGAGAGGACTTCCGGCCGGCCACCCGGTAGGGCTGCTCGACCAGGGCCACGCTGAATCCTTGGGCCACCACGGCCTCGGTCACCGCGACGAGGTCGGGGGCGGCGACGCCCCCGCCGGCTCCGTGGCCGAGCACGAGCGC
>JACCZR010000214.1 GCA_013695855.1 Thermoleophilaceae bacterium | reverse complement strand
GGGCAGGCCCAGGCGGCTCGGTGACCCCGCAAGGCATGGGGTGCGCCGCGGGCCGCAGGTCGGGCCGTCAGGGCGGCCTACACTGGACGGCCGATGGCCTTCCCCGCGACCCGCATGCGCCGGCTGCGCCAGACCGGCCTGCTGCGCGCGATGGTCCGCGAGACCGAGCTCACCCCCGCCCACCTCGTACAGCCCATGTTCGTGCAGCTGGGCGAGGACAGCCGGACTCCGATCGAGGCCATGCCCGGGGTGGAGCGACTCTCTATCTCCAACGCGGTGGAGGAGGCCGGTGCCGTCCATCGGCTGGGCGTGCCCGCGGTGCTGCTCTTCGGCGTGCCCACCGAAAAGGACGAGAGGGCCTCGGGCGCCTACGACGACGAGGGCGTGGTGGCGCTGGCCGTGCGCGCGATCAAGGAGGCCCACCCCGAGCTCGTGGTGATCACCGACGTGTGCCTGTGCGCCTACACGTCGCACGGCCACTGTGGGGTGGTACGCACGGACGGCGCGGTGGACAACGACGTCTCGCTCGAGCTGCTGGCCAAGACTGCCATCTCGCACGCTCGCGCGGGAGCGGACGCCGTTGCGCCCAGCGACATGATGGACGGCCGCGTGGGCGCGCTTCGCGCCCAGCTCGACGCCGAGGACGGCAAGGAGCTCCCGATCGTCGCCTACTCCGCCAAGTTCGCCTCGGCCTTCTACGGCCCCTTCCGCGAGGCTGCCGGCTCGGCGCCCGCGTCCGGCGACCGCCGCACCTACCAGATGGATCCCGCCAACGCCGACGAAGCCGTGCGCGAGGCGCTGCTCGACGTCGACGAGGGCGCCGACGTGGTCATGGTCAAGCCCGCGCTGCCCTACCTCGACGTGATCCGTCGCGTCAAGGACGCCACGCGCGTGCCTGTGGCGGCCTACAACGTGAGCGGCGAGTACGCCATGGTGAAGGCGGCCGCCGCGGCGGGCTACCTCGAAGAGCGCGCGACCGTGCTCGAGGGGCTGACCTCCATCCGCCGCGCCGGGGCGGACGTAGTCATCACGTATCACGCCAAGGAGGCGGCACAGTGGCTTCAGTAGTTCCGAAGGTCCGCACGCGCGAGGGCGGCTCTGCCGTTCCCCTGGACGACACCGACCGCCAGCTCCTCAACCTGCTCCAGGGCCGCTTCGCGCTGGAGCCGCGCCCCTTCGCGCGGGTGGCCGAGCTGGCCGAGATCGGCGAGGGCGAGGTACTCGCCCGCACCCAGCGGCTGCTGGACGACCGCATCATCCGGCAGGTCACCCCGATCTTCGACACGCGGGTGCTCGGCTACAGCTCGATGCTCGTGGCGGCGAAGGTGGACGCCGAGAACCCCCACCGGGCGGCCAAGGTGATCAACTCCCATCCCGGCGTCTCGCACAACTACCTGCGCGACCACGAGTTCAACATGTGGTTCACCGTCGCCACCGAGCCCGATTCGAGGCTAGGCCTGCAGGGCACGCTCGAGGTGCTCCAGCGGCTCACCGGCGCGGAGTCCGTGCGCCAACTGCCCACGCTGAAGCTGTTCAAGATCCGCATGGACCTCGAGATGGAGGGCGATACGAAGGCCCTCGCCAGCGCCGGAGTGGCCGAGGACCCCAAGGAGCCCGAAGCGATCGAGGTCTCGGACATGGACCTCGCCGTGATCCGGGCCCTGCAGGGCGACATGCCGGTGGTCTCCGAGCCCTACGCGCCGGCGGCGGCCGAGATCGGCGTCAGCGTGGCGGAGCTGCTCGACCACCTGGAGTCCATGAGGGAGCGCAAGGCGCTGCGCCGCGTCGCGGCAATCCTCTTTCACCGTCGCGCGGGCTTCTCAGCCAACGGCATGGGCGTCTGGAAGATCCCCGAGGAGCGGATCATGGACCTGGCGCCCCAGATGGCCGCCTTCCGCGGCATCTCGCACTGCTACCAGCGCCCCACCTACGAGGACTGGCCCTACTCGGTCTTCACCATGGCCCACGGGCGGTCGAAGGAGGAGTGCGACGCGATCCTCGACTCGATCGCCGACTTCAGCGCCATCCACGAGCGCCGCACGCTGTACTCGTCGACCGAGTTCAAGAAGACCCGGCTCCTCTACTTCACCGACGCACACAAAGAGTGGGAAGCGCAGTACGCCTAGACCCCGGCGGGCTTCGCCGGGCGGGGTCCCCCCCCAACCGCAGGGAGACGCGCAGCGCGGAGCTCTACGCCCGCGCGACGGGTCTTCTTCCCGGAGGGGTCAACTCGCCGGTCAGGGCCATGGGCTCGATCGGTCGCGACCCCCTGTTCGCCGCCAGCGGCGAGGGCGCCGAGCTGACCGACGCCGACGGCAACCGCTACGTGGACTGGGTGATGTCGTGGGGGCCGCTGGTGGCCGGGCACGCGCACCCCGCAGTCGTCGAGGCCGTGACGCGCGCGGCGCACAGGGGCACGAGCTTCGGCGCGCCCACGGAGGCTGAGGTCGACCTGGCCGCCGAGGTGGCCGAGCGCGTGCCGAGCGCGGAGATGGTTCGCATGGTCTCCTCGGGCACCGAGGCCGCCATGAGCGCCGTGCGCCTGGCCCGCGCGGCCACCGGGCGCACCCGCCTGCTCAAGTTCGCGGGTGCCTACCACGGCCACTCCGACGCCCTCCTCGCCGACGCGGGCTCGGGCGTCGCCACCCAGGGGATCCCGGGCAGCCCCGGGGTGCCCGAGGCGGTCACCGCCGACACGGTGGTCGTGCCCTGGAACGACGTCGACGCGGTGGACTGCGCCGCGGCCGAGCACGAGCTGGCGGCGATCCTCGCCGAGCCCTACCCGGCGAACATGGGCCTGGTCGAGCCCGCCGCGGGGTTCCTGGAGCACCTGCGTCGGGTCGCCGACCGCACGGGCGCCGTACTGGTCTTCGACGAGGTGATCTCGGGCTTCCGCGTGGCGCGCGGCGGGGCGCAGGAGCGCGAGGGCGTCACGCCCGACGTCACGGTGCTCGGCAAGGCGATCGGTGGAGGCCTGCCCGCCGCGGCCTACGCGGGACCGCGCGAGCTGATGGAGCGGGTGGCCCCGGCAGGCGACGTCTACCAAGCCGGCACGCTCTCGGGCAACCCCCTTGCCACCGCGGCCGGTCTTGCCACTCTGCGCCTGCTCGGCGCGGGCGCCTACGAGCAGCTCACGGCCACCACGCGCCGCCTGGCCGAGGGCCTGGAGCGCGCCGCGGGGGAGGCGGGGGTCGCCGTGCAGGTGCCCTGGACCACCGGCCTCCTCACGGTCTTCTTCTCGGAGCTCCCGGTCGCCGGCTTCGGCGACGCCCAGGGCTGTGATCGCGCTGCCCACGCCGCCTTCTGCCGGGCGCTGCTCGAGCGCGGCGTGTACCCCCCGCCCTCGCAGTTCGAGGCCTGGTTTCCCTCGCTCGCCCACACCGACGACCACGTCGATCGCACCCTCGAGGCCGCGGCCGAGGCCTTCGCGGCGTGAGCGCGCTGACCGAGCTGGCGGAGGCGGTCGGCCCCGCCCTGGCCGAGCACGCCGTGCGCGACCCGGGCCAGGGTCGCTTCGCGAACGTCAGCGATCGCACACGGGGCTTCGTGCTGGAGGCCGTGAGGGAGGGCTACGAGCTGCACTACGGCACCCCTCGGGCGTTCGTGGACGTCGACGACGACCTGCGCCTGCTCGGCGGAGACGCGCTCTATGCCTTGGGCCTGTCGCGGCTGGCCGAGGTCGGCGACCTCGAGGCCGTGGCCGAGCTCGCCGACCTGATCAGCGCCTGCGCGTGCGCCCAGGCCGCGGGCGAGCCGGTGACCGCCGAGCGGGCCTGGGCGGCGTCTGAGGAGCGTTTGGCGTGATCGCCCTCGCCGCGGAGCTTGTGACGCTCGTATCCTTGTTGACCCGGCGGTCAATCGATCGCCACAATCCCCACTGACGCCCGTGGCCGACCGCCCCCCTCAGCCCAACAGCAAGAAGAAGAAGTCGCGTTACACCGCGGATCGGGGTGTGGCCGGCGCATACGAGGGCGAGACGATGACCCGCCGGGGCCTGATGACCGGCGGCGCGTTGGCCGCCGGCGGCATCGCCACAGCGGCGTTCGGCCTGCCCGCCCTCGGCTTCGCCGTCGGGCCCCTGCTCGAGAACCAGGAGCCCGAGGTCTGGCAGGACGTGGGGCCTGAGTCGGACTTCATCACCGACACCTACGTGCCCCGCGTGATCAACATCGTGGCCGAGATCGGCGAGTCGGGCAAGACCACCATCTACGTGCGCAAGGCCCTCCCCGAGGACAAGAGCCCGAGCGACAAGCCCGGCGTCGAGCCGCTGCCCATGGTGGCGATCTCCACCCGCTGCGCGCACCTCGGCTGCCCTGTGCGCTACATCCAGGCCTCCAAGCGCTTCGTGTGCCCCTGCCACGGCGGCATCTACGACGACCAGGGCGCCGTCGGCGGCGGCCCGCCGGTCCGCCCGCTGGACCGCTTCTACAACCGCGTCCGCAGCGGGCGCGTCGAGATCGGCGACCGCTTCTCCCTCAACAACAAGCTCGACCGCTTCAAGCCCCGCGACCCGTCGCAACACCTCGACGGGCTCTGGGAGTATCTCTACCCCTCGAGGCCAACCACATGAAGCTTCCCTCTCCGCCGCTCCCGAAGTTCCTGCGCCCCACCCCGCCGCGCCCGGGGGACGGCAACGGCGACGGGGCGGACCGCAGCGCAGGCAACGGCGACGGCTCGACCACCACGGCGCCCGAGCCCAAGAAGCTCGACAAGGCCAGGGGCGCCGCGGTGGAGGGCACCGCCTCGGTCGTCGGGTACCTGGACGAGCGCACGGGGATGAGCCCCTTCCTGCGGGGCTTCCTCTACCGAAAGACGCCCAAGGGCAACACCTGGTACTACACGCTGGGCTCGGCCACGATGTTCGCCTTTGTCTCGCAGGCGGTCACGGGCATCTTCCTGGCCATGTACTACACGCCCGACGCCTCGCGGGCCTACGACTCCGTCTCCCACCTCACCAACGAGGTCTTCCTCGGAGAGCTCGTGCGTGGAATGCACCGCTGGGGCTCCACGATCATGATCATCCTCATCTTCCTGCACATGGCCCGCGTGTTCGTCTTCGGCGCCTACAAGTACCCCCGCGAGATCAACTGGGTGATCGGAGTGGTGCTGCTGGTGCTCACCCTGGCCATGGGCTTCACCGGCTACCTGC
This sequence comes from Thermoleophilaceae bacterium, assembly GCA_013695855.1. Lineage (GTDB taxonomy): Bacteria > Actinomycetota > Thermoleophilia > Solirubrobacterales > Thermoleophilaceae > JACCZR01. Next base: position 6,433 of record JACCZR010000214.1, on the reverse strand, counting down.
TGCCTTTCGACCAGCGGTCCTTTTGGGCCACGGTGGTAGGCGTGAACATCAACGCCTCCGCGCCGGTCATGGGCCCCTACATCGCCGACTTCCTGCGCGGCGGGGCCGAGTTCGGCGCGGCCACGCTCCCGCGCTTCTACGCGATCCACATGCTGCTCCTGCCGGTGCTGATCGGCGCCCTGATCGGCGCGCACCTGTACCTGGTGTCCAAGCTCGGCACCACCGCCCCACCCTGGGTGAAGGGCGAGAAGAAGAACATCAGCGAAGAGGCGATCTAGTGGCCCCTGCCTCAAGCCCGCTCGGGACCACCGGCAGGTGAACGCGCGGGAGAAGGAGGAGTACCTCCGCGAGTATTCGATCCTGAAGAGCCAGGGGAAGCCCTTCTTCCCCTATGCGGTCGGCAAGGACAGCTGGATGGCGGTGATCGTCCTGATGGTCACCATCACGATGGCCGTCTTCCTCGGCGCCGAGCTGGGCCCGAAGGCCGACCCGACCACCACCACCTACACGCCCCGGCCCGAGTGGTACTTCTTCTTCCTCTTCGAGCTGCTGCGGGTGGTCAAGCCGCCGGCGCTGGTCTTGATGGCCACGATCGGCATCCCCACCATCTGCTTGATCCTGCTGCTGATCCTGCCCTTCATCGACCGGAGCCCGGTGCGTCATCCGCTGCGCCGCCCGATCGCCATGATCTCCGCTTTGGCCACCATCGTCGCCATGGCCTACCTCACGCTGGTCGGCGCGCTGGCCGGCGCGCCGACCGAGATCGAGCTGGCCACCGCGCCGCAGTTCGAGGAGGGCCAGGAGGTCGCGGCCTCCGCCGGCTGCCTGGCCTGCCACAAGATCGGCGAGAACGGCAACACCCTCGGGCCGCCGTTGACCAACGTCGGTGATCGGCTGAGTCGCGACGCCGTCGCCCGGACGCTGATCAATCCGACCGCTCCCATGCCGCGGTACCAGACCCTGAAGGACAGCAATCCGGAGCAGTTCGACAAGCTCGTCGACTACATCGCATCGCTCAAGTCAGAGCAGTAGCCGCGTGGCAGTGAGCTCGGGGACCCTCCCCGAGGGCCAGGTGCGGGCCATGTTCGACCGCATCGCCCGGGTGTATGACCGGATGAACTCGGTGATGACCGCCGGGCTGGACCGCCGTTGGCGCGCCCGCGCGGCCGACCTGGCGCGGGTGGGCCGGGGGTCGAGGGCCCTCGACGTGGCCACGGGCACGGGGGACCTGGCGCTCGAGCTCGAGCGCCAGGGTGCCGAGGTGACCGGGTTGGACTTCTCGGAGGAGATGCTCAGCTTGGCTCGTCGGAAGGGCCCGGGCATCGCGTGGCGAGCCGGCAACGCGCTCGAGCTGCCGTTCGCCGACGACGACTTCGCCGCCGCCACGGTGGGCTTCGGTGCGCGTAACTTCGACGACCTCGGCCGCGGCCTGCGCGAGATGGCGCGCGTGGTGCGCCCGGGAGGGCGGGTTGTGGTGCTCGAGATCACCACGCCGCAGCGTCCGCCGCTCTCGTGGTTCTTCGGCCTCTGGTTCGACCGGCTCGTGCCGCTGTTCGGACGCCTGGCCGGCGACCCCGAGGCCTACGGCTACCTGCCGAGCTCCGTCCGTCGTTTCCCCGGACCGGAGGGCCTGGCCGCCGAGCTTGCCGCCGCCGGCCTCCACGACGTTCGCTGGGTGCTCACCGCCGGGGGGATCATCGCCCTGCACTCGGGTACCGTCGGAGCGCAGGCCGGGCGTTGGCCGCGTTGAGCACACCGGCCGAGCTGGCGCCGGTCCTGGAGGCCGGGGGCGTCGAGCTCTCGCGGTTGATGCACCGCACGGAGAGCCGCCTGGCCGAGGTGGCTGAAGGCCACGGAGCCAACCTGGCCGGGCATGCCGCCGGAACTCTGGCCGCGGGCGGCAAGCGCCTGCGCCCGCTGCTGGTCTTCCTCTGCGCAGCCCAGGGGCCGCCGACGCTTCCCGCCGCCGTGGCGGTGGAGCTGTTGCACATGGCCACCCTCGTCCACGACGATGTGCTCGACCGCGCCGAGCTGCGCCGTGGGCGACCGACCGTGTTCAGCGAGGGCGGCCGAGAGGCCGCTACCGCCACCGGCGACCTGCTGTTCTCCCGGGCCTTTGCCGAGCTGACCGCTACCGGGAGCGCGGACGCGGTGCGGGTGCTCTCGATGGCCTCGGAAGGGCTGGTGCGGGGCGAGCTCATGCAGCGTGCCGACGCCTGGTCGGCCGACGTGACGCCCGAGCGCTACCTCGAGCGCTGCCGGTTGAAGACGGCCACCCTGTTCGAGGCGGCTTGTCGCATGGGCGCCCTGCTGGGCGGCGAGCCCGCCGCGGCCGAGGCGCTCGGACGTTTCGGCGAGCGGATCGGCCTGGCCTTCCAGTTGCTCGACGACGTGTTGGACGTCTCGGGACCGCCCGAGCGCACCGGCAAGCCACGCGGCGCCGACCTGGTCGACGGGACAGTGACCCTCCCACTCATCATCGCCCGCACGCGCGATCCCGAACTGGCCGAGCTCGACCTACGCCAGGCTGCGATCGGCCCGGCCCGGGCAGCGGCGGTCTGCGATCACATCGCCACCTCGGGCGCCCTGGGCGAGGTGCGCGCCGAGGCGTTCCACCAAGTGGCCGAGGCCAAGGCGGCCTTGACCGGCCTGGAGCTGCCGGACTCGCGTCGCCGTGCCCTGAACCTGGTGGCCGACGGCGTGGTGGAGCGCCATGCGTGAGTAATTGGGGGCTGTAGGGGGGCGATAGCCCCTTGGGCCATTGGCCCCGTCCAGGCGCCGTAGCTAGAAGTCCTCGGGAAGGACCGCGTCCACATGCAGCGCCGCGACGAAGCGGTCGATCTCCTCGGCCAGGTTCGAGCGAAGCAGGCGCCGGTAGTCGCGGGCCAGCACGTCGGCGCCCTCTTCGAGTTGCTCGTCGAAGCGCTCCACGTTGTGCTGGGCGAAGACGCCCGTGCGCTCATGGCCGCAGTTGGGGCAGCAGAGCACGACCGACCAGTTTTCGGGCCCTGACTCCGCCCAGTCGGCGGGGAAGACCATTGCGCTGCTGCAGCTGACGCAGACATTCAGGTCCTGCGCGGGCTCGGCAGGGGGGCGTGCCGCCGGCTCGATCTCCAGCCGCTCAGAAAAGAGCACCACCTCGATCGTCTTGCCGCTCGGCAGGACCACTTTCTTGACCCGGTGACGTGTCTCTTCCTCCATCCAGAACGGGTATCGGCACGAGCCTGGCCGACTTGAGCCGCCCATACACTCCGCGGACGTGGTCCTCAGCGATCGCACCATCCGAGAGGAGATCGAGCGGGGCCGGATCGTGGTCGACCCGTTCGATCCCGAGCTCGTGCAGCCCTCGTCGGTGGACGTTCGGGTGGACCGCAGCTTCCGCGTCTTCCACAACGCCCGCTACCCGTACATCGACGTCCGCCAGCCGATGGACGACCTCACCGAGAAGGTCGAGGTCGACGGCGACGACCCGTTCATCCTGCATCCCGGCGAGTTCGTGCTCGGCCAGACCCTGGAGCGCGTCACCTTGCCCGACGACCTGGTGGCCCGCCTCGAGGGCAAGAGCTCTCTGGGCCGGCTCGGCCTGCTCATCCACTCCACTGCAGGCTTCGTCGACTGCGGCTTCTCGGGCAACCTCACGCTCGAGCTGTCGAACGTGGCGAATCTGCCCATCACGATCTACTACGGCATGCCGATCGGCCAGATCTCGTTCATGCGCATGGACGGCCCGGTCGACCGCCCGTACGGAAGCCGCGAGGCGGGCTCGAAGTACCAGGGGCAGGGCGAGCCAACGCCCAGCCGCTTCTACCTGAACTTCGACCGGAGCTGATCCAGTAGAGGCCGAGGAGCGGAATAGTCGAAGGCAGCTACGATTGCTGCAGGCTTTCGACCTAGGAGTTCTCAATGCCACTCGGCATCGGCCCGCTCGAGATCGTGATCGTTCTCGTAATCGTCCTCATCATCTTCGGCCCCAAGCGGCTGCCCGACCTCGGGCGCTCGATGGGCAAGGGCATGCGTGAGTTCAAGCAGTCGGTAACCGGCAAGGACGACGACCACGAGGAACTGCCCGAGGGCTCGTCGGAGAACGTGACCAGGTCCGAGAGCAAGCAGCCCGCCGCGGCGGGCGATAGCTCTGGCTAGCGCCTCCCGCGCCGGGCGCAGCATGTCGCCGCGCCGCCGGCCGGCAAAGCACGACGACCGCATGTCCGTCGTCGATCACCTGGGCGAGCTGCGCTCGCGGATCTTCATATCGCTCATCGCCTTCGGCATCGCCTTCGGGTTCGCCGGCTGGCAGAACGAGCGCATCCTCAACATCGTCAACGAGCCGCTCCCGGAGAACCTCCCGGAGCCGATCACCTTCGGCGTCACCGAGGCCTTCACCACCACGCTGACCAACTCGGCGTACGCGGCGATCCTGATCGCCCTGCCGGTGATCCTGTACGAGCTCTACGCCTTCATCCTGCCGGCCTTCAGCCCGCAGGAGCGGCGCGTCGCCACCCCGATGCTGATGATGGTGCCCTTCCTGTTCATCGGTGGGGTCGTCTTCTGCTACTTCATCGTGCTCCCGCCGGCGATCGACTTCCTGCTGAGCTTCAACGCGGACCAGTTCAACACCCAGGTCCGGGCGAAGGACTACTACTCGTTCGTCACCCTGACCATGGGCGCGATGGGACTCGGCTTCCAGCTGCCCGTGGGGATCGTCCTCGCCGTCCGCGCCGGCATGACCACGCCGACGAAGCTGCGCAAGAACCGCCGCTACGCCTTCCTGGCCTGCGCGGTGGTGGCTGCGCTGCTCCCCACGATCGACCCGGTCACGATGCTGCTCGAGACGGCGCCGCTCTACGCGCTCTTCGAGCTCTCGATCGTTCTTGCCTCGTTCGTGGGCGGCCCCCGTCCCCTCGATCCCTCCGAGCCAGACGAAAACGAACCAGTCGAATAGCTAGCCTGGGCACGGCCCATGCTGTTCGACCTTCAAGGCAAGCGCCGCCGAGTGGTGCAGGCCACCTACCTCATGCTCGCCGTTCTGATGGGCGGCGGGCTGGTGTTGTTCGGCATCGGCGGTGACGTCTCGGGTGGCCTGTTCGATGCCTTCTCTGACGAAAGCGGCGGTGGCAGTGGCAACGGAGCGATCGAGAAGCGCATCGAGACCGACAACGAGCGCCTGAAGCGAAACCCCCGCGACGAGGCCGCGCTGAAGGACCTGGTACGCGCGAACTTCCAGCTGGCCGGCAGCCAGGGCTCGCCCGACCAGGCGGGCTTCCCACCCGAGTCGCGCGGCTCTCTCGACGCGGCCGGCAAGGCGTGGGACCGCTACCTCGCCCTGGAGCCCAAGCGGGTCGACGCCTCGCTGGCCACGGTCGCGCTGCAGATCTTCGACTCCACCGCGCTCAACCGGCCCAAGCAGGCTCAGCAGGCGGCAGCGATCATCGCCGAGCGCGAGAAGTCCGCGCAGGCCTACCTGCGCCTGGTGCAGTACGCGACCCTGGCCAAGGACACGCGCACGGCCGACCTCGCGGGCAAGCAGGTCGTCGAGCTGTCCCCGAAGGCCCAGCGCAAGGCGGCCGAGCAGGCGGTCAAGCAGGCCAAGATGCCGCAGCAGCAGGGCGGGGCGGGAGGCGCCGCCGGGGGAGCCCAGGGGGGCACTCAGGCGCCCGCGCCCGCACCGGGTGGCTGAGCGCGCCTAGACTCTGCTGCCGGTCGTGATCGCGACCGCGCACCGGACCCGAGGAGAGACTTGAACTTCAACATCCAGGACGAGGAGATCGACTCCACGACCCACGTGATCGAGCTGGGTGGTGAGGTGGACCTCTACACGGCGCCCGAGTTCAAGGAGCGCCTCGTGCAGCTGATCGAGAGCGGCAAGACGCAGATCGTGGTGGACCTCTCGCAGGCCACCTTCATCGACTCGACCACGCTCGGGGTGCTGGTCGGCGGAGTCAAGCGCCTACGCCCCGCGGGCGGCTCCCTCGCCCTGGTCTGCAGCGATCAGAACATCACCAAGATCTTCGAGATCACCGGCCTCGACCGGGTGTTCGGAATCCACGAGACGCGCGACGAGGCACTCGCGTCGGTGGCGCAAAGCGAGCACTAAGCTCCGTCGGCGCCCGGGAGGGCGCCAGCAGGGCCGTTAGCTCAACTGGTAGAGCAGGAGACTCTTAATCTCAAGGTTGAAGGTTCGAGTCCTTCACGGCCCATCGTGTCCGAGACCCCCTCCAGCGCCCCACCCCTCGACGAGCTCGCCTCCTTCGACGGGCACATCGCGCCGGCTGGGGAGACCAGCATCGAGATCACCGACGACGGCTTTTTGCGTGGCGACGGCGCGTTCGAAGTCGTTCGCGTCTACGAGGGGCGCCCGTTTGCCCTGGACGAGCACCTCGACCGGATGGAGCGGTCGGCCGCGAACCTGCGCCTGGCGACCGTCCCCCGTACCGAG
>JACCZR010000197.1 GCA_013695855.1 Thermoleophilaceae bacterium | reverse complement strand
GATTGACGTTGCCCGCGGTGCGTGGTCGACGCGACAGGATCGCCAGACCCCAGGAAGCGGCCGCGCTGATCGAGACACTCGAGCTCGCCGATCGTGCGCTCTATGCGACCGCGCTGTATGCGGGGCTGCGCCGCGGCGAGCTACGAGGCCTGCGCTGGAAAGACGTGGACCTCGAGCGCAACCTGAGCCGAGCGAGTGGCCAAGATTTGGCAAGACCGCAACCTCGAGCCGATCGGTCTGCACGAGTGCCGCCACAACTACGCCGCCTTCATGATCGCCGCGGGGGTGAACGCCAAGGCGCTCTCGAATGCACTTTGGGCACCAGTGCCCAATCAGCCACCGATCGAGAGGGCGTGACAACTACGGGCCTCCAACGGCGAAACCCCGCCGTAGCGGGGCTTTCCAGCGATGGGCGCGGCTGGGCTCGAACCAGCGACCTCTCGCGTGTGAGGCGAGCGCTCTCCCGCTGAGCTACGCGCCCGGGAGAGGGCGTCGAGTCTAGACGTGGCAGGATCGGGACGTGGGCCTCGTTCGCGCTCAGAGCCGGCACGCCAACGAAAGCCACCTGCCGGCGGAGGCGACCACCGGACCGACGTCCACGGGGTACACGATCAGTAGCTTCGGCGCGGATGGGCTGGCAGCCGCGAAATGAAGCTCTTGGAAGTCAGCGCTCTGCTCGAGCGGCCCTCCCGGGGCTGATGTCCCGGGCGCTGCTGGTAGTCGACGCGCCGTCCCTGCTCTTCAGGGCCTTTCACGCGCTGCCCAGCTCGATCACCGACGACCACGATCGACCGGTGAACGCTCTGCTCGGAACGGCGAACATGCTGCTTCAGGAGATCGAGACCCACGAGCCCCGCGCGACGGTCCTCTGCTTCGGCCCCGACGCCGCCGAGTACCGGGTCGAGCTCTACGAGGGCTATCACGCCGAGCGTCCGCCCGTGCCCGACGAGCTCGCGCCCCAGTTCGCCGCCAGCGCGGACTTCTTCGGGGCCTTTGGGTTCGTTGTGGCCAACCACGAGACCCTCGAGGCAGACGACCTGCTGGGTGCTTACGCGCGCAGAGAGAGCGAGAACGGGGGCGAGGCCCTGGTGCTCACCGGCGACCGCGACATGTTCCAGTGCGCGACGGACGCGATCACCGTCCTCTACGTGCGCACGGGCGCGCGGGGGGCGGACATCGTCGATCCGGCCGAGGTGCGCCGCCGCTACGGCGTGGACCCGACCCAGGTGCCGGACTTCATCGCGCTGCGGGGCGACCCCTCCGACGGCCTGCCCGGCGCCAAGGGCATCGGGGAGAAGACGGCGGCCGATCTGCTCCAACGCCACGGCTCGCTCGAGGCGATCCTGAAGGCAGCTGTCAAGGAGAGCAAGCCGAGCGTGCGGGGCGCCCTCATGGCCGACCCCGACCTGCTGAGAGCCTTCAAGGACATCGCCACGCTGCGCGACACCGAGGTCGACCTGCCGCCGGACAGCCCGCTTAACCGCGAGTTGGCGTCTGCGAAGGCGACCGAGTACGGCATGAACCGGCTCGCCAAGCGGCTCTGGCCCAGGTAAAGCCCATGACCGTGCGGTGCTTCCCGCTGTCCTACCGGAGGTAGGGACCAACGCTCGGGCTGCGCTCCTCGGCTAGAGTCCCCAGCGGACCGTGCTAGGTGGGGAATTAGCGGTGCCCTGCACCCGCAATCCGCTCTAGCGGGGCTGAACTCCCATCCGAGGGGTGAGGTCTTCGGGGTCAGTACGCCGCCCTGAGGCGTCGACGGCCGGGTCCCGTGCGGTGAGCGCTCGCGAATCAGGTCAGATCCGGGAGGAAGCAGCCTTAAGCGAAATCGCTCATGCGCCACGGACTCGCCTGGCCTGAGCCAAGGGACGACGGGCACGCCCGAGGACCCTCCTCGACGGTGGGTGCACGGTCCACTGCGAAGCATTTTCGCACCCCGTCCGGGGCGTGGTGTGAGAGCGCTGCCGGGCTGCGCGGCGGCGTCGGGGCGGCGTCGCTGGGGCACCCCAGCTGACGCCGCTCGCCCGGCTAGCATGGCCTGACCGATGCTCTCGCTCTACCGTCGCCACCGCCCGAGGTCCTTCAGCGAGGTGGTGGGCCAGGAGCACATCGTCAAGACGCTGCGCAACGCGATCGAGCTCGGGAAGGTCCATCACGCCTACCTGTTCGTGGGCTCGCGCGGCACCGGCAAGACCAGCGTGGCCAAGCTGCTGGCCTGCGCGCTGAACGCGGAGGGTGGCCCGAACGCCGACTTCGACCCCGCCGCCCCGGGCAGTCGCTCGATCATGGTCGGGACCTCGCTGGACGTCGTCGAGATGGACGCCGCCTCCAACAACTCGGTCGACGACATCCGCGAGCTGCGCGAGAACGTGGCCCTTGCTCCCATGGGGGGCAGCCGGCGGGTCTACATCCTCGACGAGGCGCACATGCTCACCACGCAGGCTTGGAACGCGTTCCTGAAGACACTGGAGGAGCCGCCCCCGCACGTGGTCTTCGTGCTCGCGACCACGGAGGCGCACAAGGTGCCGCCGACGATCATCGACCGCTGCCACCAGTTCCGCTTTCATCGCCCGTCGCTGCGCCAAGTGGTGGGCGTGGTCAAGCGGGTGGCCGAGCAGGAGGGCATCCAGGTGCCCGATGCCGCGGTGGGCATGATCGCCCGCTCGGCCACCGGCTCGTTCCGCGACGCGCTCGGCACGCTCGAGCAGCTCGTGACCTACGGGGGCAACGACATAGCCCTCGACGACGTTCTCGAGGTGCTCGGCGTGGCAGACGCCTCGCTGGTGCTCGACACCACCGAGGCGCTGGCCGACCACGACCCCAAGGCGGCTCTGCTCGCGGTGCGCCGGTTGGCCGACTCGGGGCGGGACTTCGAGCGTTTCATGCGCGACCTGACCGCCCACCTTCGCCACCTCTACGAGGTCCAGATCCTGGGCGAGGTTCCGGAGTCCTTTTCGGTCACCGCCGAGCACACCGACCGCCTGACCGCGCAGGCCGAGCGCATCAGCCGGGCCGAGCTGCTGCGGGCGATCGACCTGCTGGCCTCCGCGCTCGCCGCGGTCAAGGAAGGCTCGGAGCCGCTCATCCAGCTCGAGGTGGCGCTCCTGAAGGCGACTCAGCCCCAGGCCGATGCCTCGCTACAGGCGCTCATGTTCCGAATCGAGCAGCTCGAGAGCCGCCTGGCCGGATCGGTCGGCGGCTCGCAGGGCGAAGGCGCCGAGCGACCGCGACAGCCATCCCCGCCGCCGCAGGCCGCCGGCGTGGTGGCCACCGAGGCCTCGGTGGCCAGCGCCGCGCGGAGCGCCGGTCCGGTCGCCGTCGCGGCAACCGCAGCGGCCGTGGCCCCCGAGCCCGAGCCCGAGCCCGCCTCGTCTACTCTGAGCTTCGAGCGCATCTGCGAGCTGTGGCCCGCGCTGTGCGAGGCGGTGCGCGAGAGCAACGAGATGGTGGCCGCGGTGCTGCTGGAGGCCAGGCCCTCCGCGCTGGAGGGAGAGAGGCTCACGGTGGTCTTCGCGGAGGGCGCCGCCTTCATGCGCAAGAAGGCCGAGGCCAACGGCGAGCTGCTGCGTGGTGCAGTGCGCGGGTTCACCGGCCAGTCGCTGTCGCTGGGCTTCGAGCTGGGCGGGCCGGTGGCGGCGCCCGCCGTGCTCAGCGAGGAGGAGCTGATCGAGCGACTCAAGGCCAACCTGGCCGCCGAAGAGGTCTTCGACGACGACGAGGAGCACACCTGATGCCTCAGCAGCCGAACATGAACCAGATGATGAAGCAGGTCCAGGCAATGCAGGCGGAGGTGGTCAAGGCGCAGGAGTCGCTGAAGGACGAGGTGGTCCAAGCCACCGCCGGCGGCGGAATGGTGACCGTGAAGATGAGCGGCGACCTCGAGCTCAAGGAGCTCACGATCGACCCCGAGGCCGTCGATCCCGAGGACGTCGAGCTGCTCCAGGACATGGTCACCGCCGCGGTCAGCGAAGCCCTGCGCTCGGCCCAGGAGCTCGCCGCCTCGAAGATGGGCGCGGCCACCGGCGGCTTGGGCGGGCTGGGCTTGCCCGGCCTCTAGCCTCGGGTCGAGTTGTTCGCCCCACCCGTCAACCGCCTGATCACCGAGCTCGCGCGCCTTCCGGGCGTGGGGCAGCGCACGGCCCAGCGCCTGGCCTTCCACATCCTCCGCGTGCCCGACGACCAGGCGCTCCCGCTGGCCGACGCCATCCGGGAGGTCAAGGAGACGGTCGGTGAGTGTGAGGTCTGCTTCAACCTCGCCACCGAGGCCACGTGCCGCATCTGCCAGGACGAGCGCCGCGAGGCGCACGTGATCTGCGTGGTCGAGGAGCCCGGGGACGTGATCCCCGTCGAGCGCACCAACGAGTTCCGCGGCCGCTACCACGTGCTGGGCGGCGCGCTGTCGCCGATGGACGGGGTCGACCCCGAGGACCTGCACGTGTCCGAGCTGCTCTCGCGGGTGGTCGGCAACGGCGTGCGCGAGCTGGTGATCGCCACCAACGCCACCACCACCGGCGAGGCCACCGCGCTCTACCTCGCCGACGCCGTGCGCGAGCGTGCGCCCGAGGTGGCGGTGACCCGCCTGGCCAGCGGCCTGCCCGTGGGCTCGGACCTCGAGTACGCCGACGAGATCACGCTCGGCCGCGCCCTGCGCTCGCGCGTCGCTCTCTAGAGCGTGGCCCGGCGGTAGTGCTCGAGCACGCCGGCCCAGCCGCGCTCGTTTCGCTCGCGGCGAATGGGCCCCTCGGTGCCCAGTCGCTCCCAGCCGCTGTGCACGATGGTCACGGTCGTCTGGTGCTCCTCACCGGCGAAGGTGACCTCGACCTCGGCGGCGTCGGCGCGGTCGAAGCGCAGGTGCCATAGGAGCACCGCACGGTCGGAGGTTTACCGGAGCAGCGCAGCCCGAGCGTGGGTCGGGCGAGCACCGCACGGCCGGTGGCTCACCGGATCAGGCCGAAGCGGCGCTTCGCGGAGAGGATGCGCCCCACGGCCTCGTCGACACGGGCGCGGGAGATGCGCTTGCGCTTGACCGCCCGCAGCACCGACACGTAGGCGGCCTGCTGGTCGCCGGCAGAGCCCGAGATCCACAGCATGTCCGCTCCCGCGCCGATGGCCTGGACCGCGGCGTCGGGCACCGACCCGAGCGCGGTGACGGCGGGGTCGGTCAGGTCGTCGGTGATGGCCACCCCCCGGAACTTCAGCTTGCCCCGCAGGAGATCGGTGGCGATCTTGCGCGAGAGCGAGCCGGGAACCGTGAAGCTGTCCGTGGCGTAGAGCCCGTTCGAGAGCACGACCCCCGGCGCGCCGGCTCGAAAGGCCGCGCGGAAGGGGACGAGGTCGCGGTCCTCGAGCTCCACGTCGGTCAGCCCGACCTGCGCGGGCCCCTCCTCGGTCGATTGGTTCGCGGTCCCGAGGCCCGGAAAGTGCTTTACCGCGGAGAACATCCGCCGGCGGTCGTAGGCCCTCACCGTCTCGATCCCGAACTCGGCGACGCGGCGGGGATCGTCCGAGAAGACACGCGCGCCGAGCGCGGGCTCGGTCTCGGTCCCCACGTCGATCACGGGCGCCAGGACTCCCGTCACGCCGAGCTCTCGGAGCGTCCTGCCCGCCACCGCCGCCGTGCGCCCCGCGTCGGAGGGCGAGGCGATGTCCGCCGGGCTGCCGGCCGGCGGCAGATCGCGGAAAGGGGAGAACTCGCCCCCCTCCTGGGCGGCCATCACCCACGGGGGCACGTGGCGCACCTGCTCGGCCACCACGCGGGCCTCGCCCGCGAGCGAGCCGAGCGTCTGAGGCCCGCCGTAGTTCTGGCGGTCGATGATGATCCCGCCCAAGTCGAGCCGGCGCAGCTGTCGGAACACGGGCGATGTGAGGTCCTTGCCCCGGAAGCCGACGAGGAAGAGCTGCGCCACCTTTCGCTCGAGTGGCAGCCGACGCACCAGGTCGCCGACCGTGCGGGGCACGCGCGGGCCTCCGGTGGCCGCCTCGTCACCGGGCGGCGGGACGATGCGGGCCAGGAAGGAGGTGCGCCGCTCGCCCTGGGAGCGCCCACCGGCCTCGGGTATCGCGCCCTTGTCCTCGGCGCCCCCCCGGCCCGCGAGCGCGCCGAACGTCGCCGCTCCGATCGCCACGGCCAGGAGCGCCATGAGGGCAGCACCGCGGTACGGAGCAAGGGGCCGCAGCCGCGAGAGGAGGCGTCTCAGATCCACCGCTACCCGAGGCTATCTTTCCAAGCCGTGCCCGACGCCGCCCAGACAGTGGTGATGAAGTTCGGCGGCACCTCGGTGGCCGACGCCGAGCGGCTCACCCGTGCGGCCAAGCGCATCGTCGCGCTGGCCGAGACCGGCACGCGCGTGGTGGCCGTCCTCTCGGCGCGCGGCAGGACCACCGACGAGCTCGTCGCCAAGGCCTACGAGGTCTCTCCGCGCCCGAACCCGCGTGAGATGGACATGCTTCTCTCCATCGGCGAGCGGGAGTCGTGCGCGCTGGCGGCCATGGTGATCACAGACCTCGGCCACGAGGCCATCTCGCTCACCGGCTCCCAGGCCGGCATCGTGACCGACACCTCGCACACGCGGGCACGGATCCTCGACGTGAGAGCGGACCGGATCAGGACGGGGCTCGACGAGGGCAAGATCGTGCTGGTGGCCGGTTTCCAGGGGGTGTCGGTCTCCTCCGACGTGACCACGCTCGGCCGTGGCGGATCGGACACGACCGCCGTGGCCCTGGCGGCAGCCCTCGCCGCCGATGTGTGCGAGATCTACACCGACGTCTCGGGGGTGTTCAGCGCCGACCCGCGCATCGTGCCCGGCGCCCGCAAGCTGCCGGTGGTCACCTTCGAGGAGATGCTCGAGATGTCGGCCTCGGGCGCCCGCGTGCTCCAGCTGCGCGCGGTGGAGTACGCCCGCAACCACGGTGTGAGCATCCATTGCCGTTCCAGCTTCGACGACAGGCCAGGTACGGTGGTCGAGGACGAGGCTCGCACGATGGAACGACCGCTCATCACCGCCGTCACCCACTCGACCGCCGAGGCGCGGGTGACCCTGCTGGGACTGCCCGACCGCCCGGGCATCGCGGGCCGCGTGCTCAGCGCGCTGGCCGACGCCGGCGTGAACGTGGACATGATCATCCAGAACGAACCCGTGACCGAGGGACGGCAGGCGGACATGTCCGTGACGGTCCCGCGGGACGACCTGGCCAATGCGCGCGAGGCCCTCGCGAAGCTCCAGGGAGAGCTCGGCTTCGCCGGTGTGCAGACCGACGAGCAGATGGGCAAGGTCTCGCTCGTGGGTGCGGGCATGCGCAGCCACCCGGGCGTGGCCGCCAAGGCCTTGACCACGCTCGGCGACGCCGGCGTGAACATCGAGATGATCTCCACCTCGCCGATCAAGATCTCGTGCGTGGTGCGTGAGGAGCACGTGGAGACCGCGGTGCGCGAGCTGCACTCCGCCTTCGAGCTGGGCGACAACGCGGTGCACCACGAGGACGTGACCGGCGTCCACCGGCCGGTGGTCACGTGAGGGCAGCCGTGGTGGGCGCAACGGGCGCGGTGGGCTCGACGATCCTCGGCGTGATGAACGAGCGCTCGTTCGCCGCGGATGAGGTGGTGCCGTTCGCCTCCGAGCGCTCGGCAGGCCGGACGATCGACTGGGGTGAGCAGACGCTGACGGCGCAGGCTCTGTCCGACGAGTCGATCCGCGGCTTCGACCTCGCGCTGTTCTCCGCCGGGTCGGGCGTCAGCGAGGAGTGGGGGCCGCGCTTCGCCGAGGCCGGGGCCGTGGTGGTGGACAACTCCTCGTTCTGGCGCATGGAGGAGGACGTGCCCCTGGTTGTGGCCGAGGTCAACCCCGACGCCCTCGAGGGCCACCGCGGGATCGTGGCCAACCCCAACTGCTCCACCATGCAGATGGTCGTCGCGCTGAAGCCCATCCTCGACGCGGTGGGCATCCAGCGGCTGGTGGTCTCCACCTATCAGTCGGTCTCCGGCACCGGCCAGCGAGCGATGGAGGAGCTGCACCGTCAGGCGGCGGCGGTGGTCGACGCCCAGGAGCTGCCCGTTCCCTCGGTCTACCCCCACCAGATCGCCTTCAACGTGCTGCCGCAGGTCGAGACCTTCAAGGACGGCGACGACTACTCCACCGAGGAGCGCAAGATGATGGCGGAGACGCGGAAGATCCTCGGGGAACCGGACCTCGGAGTGTCCGCCACCTGCGCGCGCGTGCCCGTCTACACCGGCCACTCGGAGTCGATCAACGTGCAGACCCGCGACCCGCTCTCCCCCGACGAGTGCCGCGCCCTGCTGGCCTCGGCGCCGGGAGTAGTGGTCGTCGACGCCCCCGCAGACGGCCTCTACCCGCTCGCCGTGGATGCGGCGGGACGCGACGAGGTGCTGGTGGGCCGCATCCGTCGCGATCCCTCCCACGAGCACTGCCTGAACCTCTGGGTGGTTGGCGACAACCTGCGCAAGGGCGCGGCCCTCAACGCCGTGCAGCTGGCCGAGCTGCTCGTCGAGCGCGGCCTCCTCGGCGTCCGCTCGGCCGTCGCCTAGCTGCGCTGTTCGGACGTGTCCTCGGCCACCACGGCGTCGCCTAGCTGCGCTGTTCGGACGTGTCCTCGGCCACCACGGCCTCGGTGCGGCTCAGCCGGGCCAGGTCGCGCCGCGAGGAGATGCCGAGCTTGCGGTAGATGTTGCGCGCGTGGGTGCGCACGGTCTCGATGCCGATGGAGAGAGAGTGGGCGAGCTGGGCGTTGGTGACCCCCTCCTGCAGGAGCTCGAGCACATCGGCCTCCCGGGGGGTGAGCAGCTCAGAGCCTTCGAGGCCGAGGCGGCTCGTGCTGCCCGCAGCGGCAGCCGAGCGCGGCAGCACGTGCATGCCGCGTGAGGCCAGGTGGATGGCGTTGACCACGTCGCGGCCCTGCGTCTCCTTGGAGAGGCAGGCGGTCGCGCCGAAGCCCAGCATCTGGTTGCACTCAGCGGCGGTCAGGCGGTTGGCCAAGACCACGAAGCGCGTCGAGGGATGGGCCTGGTGGAGCTGGTAGACCTGGGCCGGGCTGCCCAGCGACCCGAAGTTCAGCAACACCACCGCAGGGTCCAGGCGCTCGACCGCCCCGTCGAGCTCGGACAGCTGCACGTCGGTCGAGACCAGCTGCAGGTTCGGATCCTCGGAGATCAGCTGGCGCAGGCCCAGGGCCACCAGATCCTCGAACTTCACCATGAGGACGGTCACCGCCGTGGTCACCGCCGGCAGTCTACGCCGTTCGGGTGAGGAGGGGGTGGTGAGGAGGGGTGAGTCACACCCCCCCTTTGCTCACCCCTCTCCTACTCCGAAGATCACTCCGGTGAGGGGAAGCGAAAACCCCTGCTCTCAGGGAGAATGATCAGCAAGCTTCAAGAACTTCCCAAGGGCGGAATGGGGTACGCCTTAAACGAGAGCCGACCAGCCACTGGTCGGTTTTCTCGTTTCTGGGGTCGGTCGGCGGCCGGCTCAGCGCAGACGGAGCCGGTCGGCGGCCAGCGTCAGGCCAGTCCATGGGCTACCGTCGCCGCATGGCACGCCAACCCGACTGGGACGACGACGACTGGGTGGGCGAGCCCCCCGAGGGCCGCTATACCGCCGACCGCGCCGATCCGGGCTTCTGGACCGGCCGCAAGATGCTCGACGTGGCCGCCCTCGGGGTGGGGGTGGCGCTGTTGGTGCTCGTGCTGGTGCTGGTGCTCGCCTAAGCCGAGCCGGCCGGCAGGACCTCGGCGCCCACGTCGGTCGGGTGGTCTCGGACCAGGCGGTCGACGATGGCCACCACGTTGACCGCCTGCTTGGACACGGTCGCGTCGGTTGTCCCGCCGGCTTCCACGCCTGGCTTCTACCCGTACCAATCGGTGGACGAGTCGCGAGGAGGCAGAGGCCGAAGCGCGCCGCCTGAGTGCAGAGCACCCCGACCGCGAGCGCCATCACTTGCTGGCGCGTTACGCCCCCGCCAGCTCGGCGACCTTGCGCTGCACGTCGGTTGTCTTCACCACGTGCTTGTCCATCCCGAGCTCGTCGGGCTCGAGGCCCAGCGCCAGTCCCACCATCTGAGGCAGGTGCAGGACGGGCATGCCGAGGTCGCGCTCCACGTACTTCACGGCCTCGGGTTGCTGCAGGTCGAGGTTGAGGTGGCAGAGGGGGCACGGAGTGACCACGCAGTCCGCTCCGGCGTCGATGGCGTCGGCCAGGTGGCGGCCGGCCTGGCGCAGCGAGGTGGTGCGGGCCATCGTGATCACCGGGAAGCCACAGCACTTGTGCGAGCCGGCGTAGTGCACCGACTCGCCGCCGACGGCCTCGATCAGCATGTCCAGGTAGCGGTTTCGCTCGGGATGCTCGTCGAAGCCCAGGCGCCGGGTGGGGCGCACGATGTAGCAGCCGTAGAAGGGAGCCACCCGGAGGCCTTCGAGAGGACGGACGACCTTCTCGCGCAGGGTGTCGAGGCCGATCTCCTCCACCACCAGCCAGAGGAAGTTCTTGTTCCACCACGCGCCGTCGCGCTCGTAGGAGAGGCCCTCGGCATCGAGGTTCGAGTTGATGTGCTCGCGGTAGGCCGAGTCGGCGTCCAGGCGCTCCTGGCACTCCGACTGCGCGCCCTGGCAGGTCGAGCAGATGTTCATCATGCCCGCCGCGCCCTCCACGTCCTGCGCCATCGCGAACGTGCGGGCGTTCAGGGTGTCGACCAGCTCCTGGTTGTGCTCGGCGATCACCCCGGCGCCGCAACAGTTCGCGCGGTCCAGCTCCACCAGCTCGAGGTCGAGCTTGGGGGCCACCAGCTCCATGGAGCCGTGCAGCTCAGGGGTGAAGCCGCGGGACACGCAGCCGGGCCAGTAGGCGAGCTTCAAGACTCTCCGCTTCCTTCCGCTTGGGCGCCCTCGGCCTGGTCTCCGTCATCGCCGACGATGTAGAGGTTCAGCTCCAGGCGCTCCTTCTTGCCCTCGACCTCCTCGAAGATGCGCCGGACGTTCTTCTGGCCCGGGAGCTTGGGGTGCATAAGGGCCTTCTTGGGCGTGATCTTCCCCGCGCGCAGCCCGCGAAGTGCCGTGGGCATGTCGCGCAGCAGCTGCTTGACGGCATCGGGCTCGACCTGGCCGCGGATTGCGCTGCCCTGGCCAAAGGAGCGGGGCAGCAGCTGGGCCTCGTGCAAGGTGCCCCACTTCTCGATGATGTCCACGAAGCCCTTCTCGTGGCCGTAGCCGTTGTTGGAGTCCTTGATCCCGAAGTCCGCCGTGGCCCGCCGGCGCAGGCGCATGATCTGCGACATCGGCGCCACGTCCTTGGGGCAGACCTCGATGCACGCGAAGCAGTGGGTGCAGTCGTAGATGCCGTGCGGGTCCTCGGCGAGGTCGCGCAGGCGCTCCTCGGTGTGGTCGTCGCGCGGGTCGCCCACGAAGCGGTAGGCCTTGGCCAGCGCCGCCGGCCCGATGAACTCCGGATCGACCTCCAGCGACAGGCAGGCGCTGACGCAGACGCCGCACTGGATGCAGGCCATCGACTGCGTCACGTCGATCATGGCCTCGGCCGGCACGATGTACTCGCGCTCGGGCGGCTCGCCCTCGGGCAGCAGCCACGGCACCACCCGCTGGATCTTCTTCCAGTGGACGGCGTCCATGTCAACGATGAGGTCCTTGATCACGGGCATGTTGCCCATGGGCTCCACCGTGATCGCCCCGTTGGAGGCGGTCTGCTTGGCGTCCGAGAGGCGGGTGTTGCAGGCCAGCGCCGACTTGCCGTTGATGCGCACGCCGCACGAACCGCAGATGGCAGCCCGGCACGAGCAGCGGATGGCCAGCGAGGCGTCCTCGCGGTCCTTGACCTGGAGGATTCCGTCGAGCACCGAGCGGTCGGGGTCGAGCTCGACGCCGAAGTCCTGCCAGTGGGCCTGCTCGCCCGACTCGGGATCGAAGCGGCGGATCTTCAGGGTGAAATCTTGAGCTTCAGCCATGGTCAGGAGCGACCTTCCTGGTAGCGCCGCGCGACTCTAGTGCGAGCTGGCCCAGCCGGACTCGAGGACAGGTCGTCAATACGTCCTCTCCTCGGGCTCCCACTGGGTCATGGTCACCTCGGAGTACTCGATCTCCGGGGCCTCGCCGTCGCCGTTGGGCTGCACGGTGATGTGCTTGAGCCAGTCGTCGTCGTTTCGGTCGGGGAAGTCGGTGCGGTACTGCGCGCCGCGCGACTCCTTTCGCTCGATGGCCGAGACGAGGATGGTCTCGGCGTTGTCGATCATGAACTGCAGCTCCAGCGCCCCCAGCAGGTCCTGGTTGAAGATCGTCCCGCGGTCGTCCACGGTGGCCACCTTGGCCTCCTGCCTGAGCCGCGTGACCACCTCCAGCGCCTCGCGCAGCCCTTCCTCGTCGCGGTACACCGAGCACTTCTCGTCCATGGTGGCGCCCAGCTCGGCCTTGATCTCCGAGACCCGGCGGCCGGAGCGCTCGCGGTCGAAGATGGCCCGGATACGCGCTTCCTCGTCGTCCAGCGAGGCGCGGCTTGGCTGCGGCATGGGCGAGCCCTTGGAGCGCTTGCCCGCGTGGGCGCCGGCGCGGCGGCCGAAGATCAATGTGTCCAGCAGTGAGTTCGCGCCCAAGCGGTTGCCGCCGTGCACCGACACGCAGGCGCACTCGCCGACGGCGTACAGGCCGGGGATCGAGGTCAAGCCATCGGTGTCGCTCTTCACGCCGCCCATCGCGTAGTGGTTGCCCGGCTTGATGTGGATCGGCTCCTTGGTGATGTCCACCCCCGCGAAGTCACGGCCCACGTTGAGGATCTCGCGCAGCGCCTCGTGGATACGCTTGCGCGGCACCACTGTGATGTCGAGGGCGACGGTGCCGTCGGGAAAGCCGCGGCCCTCGTTGATCTCGGTCTGTTCGGCACGCGAGACCACGTCGCGCGAGGCCAGCTCCATCTTGTTGGGCGCGTACTTCTCCATGAAGCGCTCGCCGTCGGCGTTGTAGAGGTGGGCGCCCTCGCCCCGGGCGCCCTCGGTGATCAACAGCCCGAGCCCGGCCAGCGTGGTGGGGTGGTACTGGATCATCTCCATGTCCATCAGCGGGGCGCCGATGCGGTAGGCCATAGCAATCGCGTCGCCGGTGCACACCAGCGCATTGGTGGTGGGGTTGAACACCTGGCCGTTGCCGCCGGTGGCGAGGATCACCGACTTGGCGGCGAACAGCTCCATCGAGCCGTCGCGGATGTTGCGCGTGACCGCGCCCGAGACCTTGCCCTCCTCGTCCTGCACGAGCGCGGTGGTGAACCACTCCTCGTAGCGGTGGACCACGTCGTGCTTCATGAGCTGCTCGTAGAGCACGTGGAGTATCGCCTGGCCGGTGATGTCGGCCACGTAGTAGGTGCGCGCCGCCGAGGCTCCCCCGAACGCGCGCTTGCCCAGGTGGCCCGTCTCGTCGCGGTGGAAGGTCACGCCGAGGTGCTCGAGCTCGAGCAGCTCGTCGGGCGCCTCGCGGCACATGATCTCGATCGCGTCCTGGTCGCCCAGGTAGTCCGAGCCCTTGACGGTGTCGAAGGCGTGCGACTCCCAGGAGTCCTCGGGGTCCAGCGCGGCGTTTATCCCGCCCTGCGCCGCGTTGGAGTGCGAGCGCACGGGGTGAACCTTGGAGATGATGCCGACGTTCGCGCCCTGCTCCGCTGCGGAGAGGGCGGCACGCTGACCGGCGAGGCCGGCTCCTATTACGAGGACATCGTGGTGAGGCATGATCAGATTGGTCCGGTGCTCGCCCGATCAGCGATCGGGCTGCGCTCCTCCCCGGAGGGGGGCGAGGCGGGGCGCCATCCTATGCGAAGGCGCCTTGTACCCGACCTACGGATCGCCGGGGCTCAGGGCCCAACGGGGCGCAGAGCCTGGCGCACTTGGTCGGCCGTGACGACCCCCCGAAGCACGCCCTCGGCGTCCACGGCCATGATCGCGCCCAGGCGCTGCAGGCCCTCGCGGCCCAGAAGGGCCTCGAGCGGCTCGTGGAAGTCCACGCGCAGGCCACTGCCACCGCTGTCGGCGGCCATCACGCTTGCGACGGTACGGGTCGGGCGAACCTGCTCGGGTACCGACTCCACCGAGTCGGCGGCCACGACACCCTTCAGGCGGCCCTCGTGGTCCACGACGGGGAACCAGGGCCAGCCGTACCGCAGGAAGAACTCGTCGAAGGCGCGGTCGAGGCTGAGCTCGGTGGAGATCGCCACCGGCTCGGCGTCCATCACGTCGGAGACGCGGATGCCCTCGATCCGGCTCTGAACCTCGTTCTGATGCTCGCTCTGGCGCGCGGCGCTGCCCAGAAAGAAGCCAATCACCACGAGCCAGATGCCGCCGAACAGGTCGCCGAGAACGAACGCGATCAGCAGGCCCGCCACGATCATGAGCAAGGAGAAGCCGCGACCGAGCCGGGCGGCGAAGCGGGTGGCCTTGGTGCGGTCTCCCGTCCGCCACCACGCGATGGCTCTGGCGATGCGTCCGCCGTCGAGCGGAAACCCGGGGATGAGGTTGAAGAGCAGCAGGCTTATGTTCACCAGCGCGAGCCAGCCCAGCACGGCGACCGTGCCGCTCACCCCGCTGTCTTCGAGCGCGGTGCCACGGGCGGCGGCGTCCACCCCCGAGATCAAACTGGCCACCCCGAAGCAGACGGCAGCGATGATCAAGGTGACGGCAGGGCCCGCCGCTGCGACCTTGAACTCCTCTCCCGCGCTCCGGGTATCACGCTCCATCTTGGCGATGCCCCCGAACAGCCACAGGTCGATGCTGGCGATCCCGATCCCCAGCCGCTTAGCCGTGAGCGCGTGGCCGAGCTCGTGGAGGAGGATCGAGAGGAAGAAGAGGATCGCGCTGACCACGGCGAGGACGAAGGCCTTGGTCTCCTGTCCAGGGAAGATCTGCCGGTAGTTCTGGGACATCAGGTAGATGACCAGGAAGAAGACGAAGAACCAGCTGACGTCCACGCCGATGCGCACACCGAAGACCCGAGCGACCTGGATCGAGCGACCGCCGAACACCAGCTCTAAGGGTGGCAGGTGCTAGAGGCCGCCCTATGGGGCCTGGTGGGCGGCGGCTCGCTGGTGGTGGGCGCCGCGCTGGGTCTGCGGCTCAGCCCGTCCAAGCGGGCGATTGGCCTGGTCATGGCCTTTGGCGCCGGGGTGCTGGTGAGCGCCGCGGCCTTCGAGCTCACCGAAGAGGCGTTCCGGCAAGGCGGGCGCGACGCGACCGCGATCGGCCTTGCTGTCGGCGCGCTGGCCTTCTTCGGGGCCAATTCCCTGGTCACCCGCTTCGGCGGCGGCCACCGCAAGCGCTCGGGTGGGCAACAACAGGGAGGGACGGCCGCGGCCCTCGTGATCGGCTCGCTGCTCGACGGCATCCCCGAGTCCGCGGCGATCGGGATCAGCCTGCTCGAAGGCGACGGAGTCGGCATCGCGGTCGTGGCGGCCGTCTTCATCTCCAACGTGCCCGAGTCGCTCTCGGCGGCGGTGGGCCTGCGCGCGGCCGGTCGCTCGGCGGCCTGGGTAATGGGCCTGTGGGTCGCGGTGGCGGGAGCCTCGGCGCTGGCGGCCCTGGCCGGCTTCGTGCTGCTCGAGGGAGCCCCCGGCGATCTGATCGGGGGCATCCAGGCCTTCGCGGCGGGCGCCATCGTGGTGATGCTCGCCGACACGATGATCCCCGAGGCCTACGAGGACAGCGGGCGCTGGGTTGGCCTGGTCACCGCGGCCGGCTTCGGCCTGGCGTTCCTGCTTTCGACGTTCGAGTAGCCGGGGCTCAGGCCGGCTGGGGCTTGCGCACTGGCCCGCGCCCGAGCACCTCGACCTCTTCGCCCGGGGCGCAGCTGGCGATGTCGTGGTTCTCGGCCCGCAGCCGGCTGCGCAGGAGGGCGAGCGCGGGGAAGCCGAGCACGGCGGGCACGGCCAGCAGCACTCCGCGGTAGGCGATCACGGCCACTGCGGCGTCGGTGGCGTCCACCCCGTAGATCACGAGCGCGGCGATCAGGCCGCCCTCAGCGCCGCCGATGCCTCCGGGCACGGGGATCAGCCCGCCCAGCTGGCCGACGATGTAGGCCACCAGCAGCACCCCGAAGGCCGGGACCTCGCTGCCGAAGGCAGCAAATCCGGTGGCCAGGACCGCCACGTCGAGGAGCATGTAGCCGCCGGTGCCGATCGCCAGCAGCGGCTGGCGGTGGCGCAGGAGATTGAGGGCCTCGGCCACCCCTTCGCTGAGCGTCCGCAGGGTCGTGGCCAGGCGCGGCCAGCGCGAGCGCTTGGCGATCGCCCCGGTCACCGGGCCCGCGGCGAGCGCGAGACCGATCGCGAGCAGGCCGGCCAGCGTGGGCACGAGGCCGAGTAGGAGGGCCGAGGCGCCGGACAGCAGGCCCGTCGCCAACCCGAGCCCGCCCACAACCAGGCAGCTGACGTTCACCAGGCTCGTGAGCAGGAAGAAGGCCACCGTCCTTCGCCCGATGTGGCCGGGGCTCACCCCGCCCCTGCGGAGGATCCACGCGCCCAGGGCCAATCCACCCGCGCCTCCCACCGAGAGGACGGAGTTCGCGGCCAGCTCGGAGAGCCCGATCTCTGTGCTGGTCCGCCAGCTCATCTGCTGGCAGAACACCGTCCGGAAGGCGACCACGTATGAGGCGCACGACAGCACCTGGAGCACAGCGGCCAGCACCAGCCAGGCCGGCTTGGCGCCTTCGAAGCGCTCTCGCAGCGACGCCAGCCCCGGCACGAGCACCAGCAGCGCGGCGACCGCCACGATCACCAGCACGAGAACGATCAGAGAGCGCTTGACGCGGGAGGACGAGAACTCCTGCGGAATCGGCTCCGCTTCGATGCCCACTGTCGCCATCAGGCCTTTCTACCCCCTGCGATGTCGACTTCGCCGCCGCTTGATCGTCGCATCATTGAAATCCGACAAAGGAGCACACCATGGGCAAGCTGATCGTTTCCGAGTTCATCGCGGTCGACGGGGTCGTCGAGGACCCGGGCGGAGCCGAGGGCTCCGACTTCGGCGGCTGGTCGATGAAGTTCACCGGCGAGGGAGCAGGACAAGTACAAGTTCGACGAGCTCATGAGCTGCGACGCACAGCTGCTGGGCCGCAAGACCTACGAGGCCTTCGCGGCGGTCTGGCCCACGATGAGCGACCCCGTCGGGTGGCGGCAAGCGCCTCTTCGCCGAGGGCGTCCCGAAGACGGTGCTCGAGCTGACGAGCTCCAGGGCGCTCGAGTCGGGCACGATCATCCAGGTCTACGAGCCCGTTCGCGACTGATCGTCGGGCGTCCGGAGCGAGACGAGGTCGGACACGATCGCCAGATCGGCGGTGTCGAGCGTGAGCAGCGGAACGCCCTGGGCGTTTGCTGTGGCGGCGATAACGAGATCCATCGTCCGTCGCCGGGGCTTGCCCCCACGCTCTGCGACCGCTGCCGCGAGGCGTCCCCACTCGCGGGCGACCATCTCGTCGAAAGGGAACGGATCGAAGGCCGACTCGATCACTCCCAGCCGCCGCGTTCGGTTTGCTCGCTCGTCCGGATCGCCCGCCACGAGTGCCCCGAAGTAGAGCTCCGCGAGCGAGGCGGCGCTGATCGCGCCTCGCAGGCTTCCGGGGTCGTCCGCCCCGACCAGGATCGAGGTGTCGAGCAGAAGCCCGCTCATCTGAAGGGGTCGGCCAGACCACCGGGAAGGCGCTCGAGATCTTTCATGAAGGCGCTGGGGGCCGGGGTGTCCCAGATGCGCCTGAGCGCCTCGCCCTCCACCCAGCGACGCTTGGGCACCGGCCCGAGCTGAGCGACCGGCCTGCCGGCGACGGTGATCGTCAGCTCCTCGCCGGCCTCGGCGCGCCGGAGCACCTCCCCGATGTTGTTGCGCAGCTCTTTCTGAGGGACGGTCGTCATGCACTGAAGGTAGCAGTTCTGCTACCAATTCTTCCACCTAAGGTCTCTTCCCATCGTCAGGTCGAGTCCTATCCGCCCGACGGCGACCCTTGGGATCGACCTGGCGTCGAAGGCTTCGAAGACCGCAGTGTGTGTCGTCGAGTGGAGCGACGGTACGGGCAGGATCAGGGTGCTCAGCCGCGGTCGAGACCGGGGCACGGAGCTGCATGACAAGTTCCTGGTTGCCGCAATGCGGAACCTCTGGTTTGACTTCGGCGACCTCAAGATTGCGAAGGCGGCTATTGATGCGCCCTTCGGCTGGCCAGAGCCGTTCGTGGATGCCGTGGTGGCCCACCAGCGAGGCCAAGGGTGGCCTTCGGGGATGGACAATCCCCGTGCTCCATTTGAGCGGCGAGCGACCGACCGGTTCGTCCACGACCGGTGCGGCAAGACCCCGTTCTCGGTGAGCGCCGACAAGATTGCGTACCTGGCCATGAGTGCGCGGTGCTCCAGTCTGAGCTTCGCGCCAGCGAGGGGCCTGGAGCGGTCGATCGGGCCGGCTCCGCGCTGATCGCCGAGGTCTACCCGGATCCGGCGCTTCGGATCTGGACCAGGGGAGTTTCGCATGGCCTGGACAAGCGAGAGAGCTACAAGGGCCCGCTCCGGGGTCATCGTCGCGCGGAGCTTGCGGCGGTACTGCAGAGCGGCTGCCCTCTGAGCGACCCCGATGGACTTCTGCAGCAGTGCGTCGAGGAAGACGACTACCTCGACGCGCTCGTCTGCGCCCTCGTCGCCCGAGCGGGGGCCCTTGGCCTCACCGAGGTCCCCAGAACGGCTGAGGAGAGGCGTCTCGCGTCTCTTGAAGGGTGGATTCACCTCCCGGCGTGTGATCTCGAAGCGCTTACGAGCTAGAGGACCACGCTCAGAAGACGCCCGGGCGGGTCCCTGGCATGATGCCCGCCCCCATGGCACATCGCGTGACACTCATACCGGGCGATGGCACGGGTCCCGAGATCGCTGAAGCCACCACGCGTGTGCTTGAGGCCACCGGCGTCGAGTTCGAATGGGATCGCCAGGAGGCCGGCGTCGACGTCTACGAGAGCGAGGGCACCCCGCTGCCGGAGGCCACCATCGAGTCGGTGCGCGAGAACGGGCTGGCTCTCAAGGGGCCGACCACTACGCCGGTCGGCGCGGGCTTTCGCTCCATCAACGTCGCCCTGCGCAAGGAGTTCGACCTCTACTCCTGCATCCGTCCCTGCAAGGCCTACGAGGGGGTGAGGACGCGCTTTCCGGAGACCGACATCGTGATCGTGCGCGAGAACACCGAGGACCTCTACGCGGGCATCGAGTTCGAGAAAGGCTCCGAGGCAAACGAGAAGCTCCAGCGCTTCTTGAAGGACGAGCTCGACTCACCCGTGCGCGAGGACTCCGGCATCTCCATCAAGCCGATCTCGGTCTTCGGCTCGGAGCGGATCGTCGAGTCCGCGTTCCAGTACGCCGAGGAGTACGGCCGCAAGAAGGTCACCGCAGCCCACAAGGCCAACATCATGAAGTACTCCGACGGGCTGTTCCTGGACACCGCGCGCAAGGTCGCCGAGAAGCATCCGGACATCGAGTTCGAGGACCGCATCATCGACAACCTCTGCAACCAACTGGTCTCGCGGCCCGAGGAGTACGACGTGATCGTGCTGCCCAACCTCTACGGAGACATCGTCTCCGACCTGGGCGCGGGGCTCTGTGGCGGACTGGGGCTGGCGCCCGGGGGGAACATCGGCACCGAGGCCGCCATCTTCGAGGCCACCCACGGCTCGGCCCCCAAGTACAAGGGCAAGAACGTGATCAACCCGACCGCGCTGATGCTCTCGGGGATGCTCATGCTCCGCCACCTCGACGAGGAGGAGGCGGCCGACCGCGTCGAGTCCGCC
>JACCZR010000183.1 GCA_013695855.1 Thermoleophilaceae bacterium | reverse complement strand
CGGTAGTCGTGCGACTCCTCCTTGGAGCGAAGCGACGTGAGGCTGCCGCTCTGCGGGTCGTAGTGCAGCGTCTCCTGCTCGACCCTCCCGCCCTCTCCCACCAGCTGGGTCTGCCGCGCGATCTCGGCCTCCACGCCGCGGCGCAGGAAGCTGAAGGAGTTCATGTTCTTGAGCTCTGTCTTCGTGCCGAAGACCGCCTGGCCCGCCGCGCGCACCGACACGTTGGCGTCCACCCGCAGGGAGCCCTCGTCCATGTTCACGTCGGAGACTCCGAGCCGCCGCAGCGTGGCGCGCAGCAGCCGCGCCCACTCTGCGGCCGCCTCGGCAGAGCGAAGGTCGGGCTCGGTAACGATCTCCACCAGCGGCGTGCCGCCGCGGTTGAAGTCGACCACGCTGGCCTCCGCGCCGTGGATGCGGCCCGAGGCGCCCGCGTGGGTGAGCTTCGCGGCGTCCTCTTCGAGGTGCACCCGGTGGACGCGCACGTCGCCCAGTCGGCCGTCGCGGCACAGGGGGACATCGAACTGGCTGATCTGGTAGCCCTTGGCCAGGTCGGGATAGAAGTAGTTCTTGCGGTGAAAGAGCGAGCGTTCGGCGGGCGTGCAGCCCAGCGCGAGCCCGATCATCAACCCGAAGCGCACCGCCTGCTCGTTGACCACCGGCAGCGTGCCCGGGTGCCCTAGGCACACCGGGCAGGTGCGGGTATTCGGGTCCTCGCCAAAGGACAGCGCGCAGCCGCAGAACATCTTCGTGCGAGTCCGCAGCTGTACATGGATCTCGAGGCCGATGACCGGCTCGAGGCTGTGGACGGGCTCAGCCACGGGCGGCGCTCCCGTCAAAGCCGACCGCGTGCTCCAGAGCATGACCTACGTCGAGCAGGCGCCCTTCCGAGAACGCCGGGCCCGCCAACTGAACGCCCACCGGAAGACCATCCGACAGGCCGCCTGGCAACGACAGCGCGGGGATGCCCGCGAGCGACATGGGCACGGTGAAGTAGTCCGAGAGGTACATCGCGTAGGGATCACCGGTGCGCTCGCCCAGCCGGAAGGCGACGGTCGGGGAGGTCGGGGTCACGATCACGTCGACCCGGTCGAAGGCCTCGCGAAAGTCCTCGGCGATCTTGGTGCGCACGCGCTGGGCCTTGCCGTAGAGGGCGTCGTAGTAGCCCGAGGACAGCGCGTAGGTGCCGAGCATGATGCGTCGCTTGACCTCGTCACCGAAGCCGTCGCCGCGGGTGTCCTCGTACATCGAGAGGAGGTCCCCGTTACCGCTGCGCATCCCGAAGCGCACGCCGTCGTAACGGGCCAGGTTGGCGCTGGCCTCCGCGGGGGCCAGCAGGTAGTAGGCCGAGAGACCGTGGTCTGCGTTGGGAAGGTCGATCTCCTCCACCTCTCCCCCGAGCTCCTCGATCGTGGCGAGCGTGCTCTCGAAGACCTGCTGCACCCCAGGCTCGACGCCGTCGCCGGTGAGGTTGGCGGGCACGCCGAACCTGATGCCGTCCAGTCGTTCGGCGCTGGGCTCTCCCACCTCGCCGGGGAAGTCGAGCGAGGTGGAGTCACAGGGGTCGCGGCCCACCATGTGGCCGAACAGCAGAGCGGCGTCCTTGACGTCCCTGGCGAGCGGGCCGGCCTGGTCCAGCGAGGAGGCGAAGGCGATCATGCCGTAGCGCGACACCGCGCCGTAGGTGGGCTTGAGCCCGACGATCCCGCACAGCGAGGCGGGCTGGCGGATCGAGCCGCCGGTGTCGGTGCCGATAGCCCAGGGCGCGAGGCCCGCCGCCACCGCGGCAGCCGAGCCGCCGCTCGACCCGCCGGGCACGCGCTCGCGGTCCCACGGGTTTCTCACCGGGCCGAAGGCGGAGTTCTCGTTCGAGGAGCCCATCGCGAACTCGTCCATGTTCGTCTTGCCGAGCATCGGAGCGCCGGCCTCGGCCAGCTTGGCCACGCTCGTGGCGGTATAGGCCGGACGGTGGCCCTCGAGGATGCGCGAGGCCGCGGCGGTGGGCACGCCCTCGACGCAGAAGAGATCCTTCACCGCGAGGGGGACGCC
>JACCZR010000174.1 GCA_013695855.1 Thermoleophilaceae bacterium | reverse complement strand
CGCCCACCGCGTGGCCTTCGACGTCGTCATTGCCGGCGGCCAGGGCCCCGGCGCGTGAGCACGGTCCCCTCGGGCGAGCTGCGCTTCCGGCAGGGGCGCTCCGGCGACCTTGCAGCCACCTACGCGCTGGCCGAGCGCTCGCTTGCCGACGCCGCCCGCCGCCAGGGCGTTAACCCGGGCGGAGCCGACCCCGATCCGGCGGGCTTCGAAGAGCGCTGGCGGCTAGACCGCCCGCTGATCGAGTTCATCGCCGCCCAGGAGGGCTGCTACTGGCTGTGCGAGGAGCGGGGTGAGCTGGTCGGGTTCGCCCGGGTGGCGCGCTTCGAAGGAATGGAGGAGCTCACCGAGCTGATGGTCGCACCCGGCCACTACGGGCGCGGCATCGGGCGCGGCCTGGTCGAGCGCTGCTGGCCGGGCCCGCCCACCCCGACGATGGGACGGGTCGCCGTGGCCGCCGGCGCAGCCACCGACCTGAGCCTCTGCGCCGACTTCGGAGTGCTGCCGGTGACAGGCCACTGGCACCTGCGCCACAGCGTGGAGGAGTACGTGCTCCGTCGCTCGCAGGAGACGGCCGACCTCGGCCAGCCCGATATACACCTGCTGAACGCCGATCGCGCCGTGGAGGAGTGGCAGCGCCTCGAGCCCCCGGCGGTCGGCTTCGCGCGGCCTGCACTGCATGAGTTCTTCGGGCGCACGCGCACCTGCCTGGCCCGCTTCGACGCCGCCGGTGGCGAGGTCGTCGGCCTGTGCTGGGTGAGCCCGCGCGGAGAGGTGGGCCCCGCGGTGGGGGCGACCCCCGAAGACCTGGTGCCGGTGGTGCTGGCGGCACTGGACCGCTCGGCGAAGGTCCAGGAGCCCGAGTGGCTGGGGGTGTACTGCACGACGGACTCGTGGTGGCTGCTGCGCCACCTGCGCCGCCTGGGCTTCACGGTCTACTGGCCGAGCTGGATCATGTCCTCGGTCCCTCTACCGGGCCTGGATCGCTTCATGCCGACCCGGCCGGCCCACCTCCTGTAGACGACCGATTCCCGCCCCCGCACCCACGTGGCCGCGGAATCGGCCATCTAGCCGACTAACGTCGAGGGCATGAGCCTCGTCGTCGTTCTCGTGTTCTTCGGGGTCGCGGCGGGGGTCATCGGCAAGATCAAGGGCAGCTCGTTCTTCCTGTGGTTCCTGATCGGGTTCTGCATCCCCTTCGGCGGAGTGCTGGCGGCGATCCTCTACCGCTTCGACCGCAAGGAGCCCCTTCGGCGTTGCCCTGAATGCAACAAGGTCCTGGCTCTGCACGTGCAGGTGTGCACGAGGTGCGGCAGGGACCTGGAATGGCCGGAAGAAGCTCTCTTCGAGCGCTAGAATCCCGTGATTCATGCGTGCTGTCGACGCCATCATCGAGTGTCTGAAGGCCGAGGGCGTCGAGCACGTGTTCGGCATCCCCGGCGGGGCCAACCTGCCCACCTACGACGCGCTGTATGACGGCGGCGTCCGCCATATCCAGTGCCGCCATGAGCAGGGCGCCGGCCACGCCGCCGAGGGCTACGCGAAGGCCAGCGGACGCGTGGGCGTGGCCCTCGCCACCAGCGGCCCGGGCGCCACCAACCTGGTCACGCCGATCGCCGACGCGATGATGGACTCGGTCCCCACCGTGTTCATCACCGGCCAGGTGCGCACCGACCTGATCGGCACCGACGGCTTCCAAGAGGCCGACGTGAGCGGCATCACCCTGCCGATCGTCAAGCACTCCATGATGATCCAGGACCCGCGCGAGATCCCGGAGGCGATCCACACCGCATTCCACATCGCGAGCACCGGGCGCCCCGGCCCCGTGTTGGTGGACGTCCCGCAGGACCTTTCGCGGGCCGACATCGACTACGAGCCCGTGGACCGCGTGAACCTGCCGGGCTACCAGCCCACCACCGAGGGCAACGCCAAGCAGATCCGCCTGGCCGCCAAGGCCCTGGCCAACGCCCGCCGGCCCGTGATCTACGCCGGGGGCGGGGTGATCAGCGCCGAGGCCGCCAAGGAGCTCACGGAGCTGGGCGAGTCCGATCGCTTTCCCGTCACCTGCACGGTCATGGGCCTGGGCGCCTTCCCCGCGCCGCACGACCACTGGCTCGGCATGCTTGGGATGCACGGCACCCGCGCGGCCAACTACGCGATGGACGAAGCCGACCTCATCTGCTGCATCGGCGCCCGCTTTGACGACCGCATCACGGGCAAGCTGTCGGAGTTCGCCCCGCGGGCGAAGTTCATCCACATCGACGTGGACCCGGCGGAGATCTCCAAGAACGTCCCCGCCCACATCCCCATCGTGGGCGACGCCAAGAAGATCCTGCCCAAGCTCACCCGGGAGTACCGGGCGCTGGAGAGCGACTCGGCCCGGCTGGACGGCTGGTGGGAGCGCATCCGAAACTGGCGGGACAAGCACCCGCTGCGCTACGAGGACTCGGTGGACTCGGAGATCAAGCCGCAGTGGATGATCCAGGCGCTCTACCAGGCCACCGGGGGCGACGCCATCGTCACCTCCGACGTGGGCCAACACCAGATGTGGACCGCCCAGCACTACGACTTCGCCAAGCCGCGGCGCTGGATCAACTCTGGCGGCCTGGGCACGATGGGGTTCGGGCTGCCGAGCGCGATGGGCGCCAAGGTCGCCATGCCCGACGAGCAGGTGGTCTGCGTCGCCGGCGACGGCTCGCTGATCATGAACGTCCAGGAGCTCGCCACCTGCGTCACCGAGGAGATCCCGGTGAAGGTGATGATCATGAACAACGGCTACCTCGGCATGGTCCGCCAGTGGCAGGAGCTGTTCTGGGACCGCCGCTACTCCTCGGTGGACATGGGCTCGAGTCCCGACTGGGTCAAGCTGGCCGAGGCCTTCGGGGCCAAGGGCGTGCAGCTCACTCAGAAGGAGTCGCTGGTCGACGACATGAAGGAGGCGCTGGCCGAGGACGGCCCCGTGGTGGTCGATGTGCGGGTCACTCCCGAGGAGAACTGCTACCCGATGATCCCCGCGGGCCAGGCGGCTCGCGACATGGTCGGCTGAGACATGGGCGAGCCCGCCACGAAGGAGGTGCTGAACCTCGAGGACCTGCAGGTCGCGGGCGGCGTCAGCACCGGCCGCAAGCACGTCCTCTCCATCCTCTCGGAGAACAAGCCGGGCGTCCTTGCGCGGATCGCGGGCCTGTTCGCCCGGCGCGGGTTCAACATCGAGTCGCTGGCCGTCGGGCCGACGGACGACCCGTCGATATCGCGCTTCACGCTTACCGTCGACGGTGCCGCGCACCCGATCGACCAGGTGACCAAGCAGCTGCACAAGCTGATCAACGTCATCAAGATCCGCGACCTCGAGCCCGAAGCGACCGTGGCCCGGGAGCTCGCGCTGTTCAAGATCTCGGCCGACGACAACGCTCGCGCCCAGATCATGCAGTTCACGGACATCTTCCGGGGCAAGGTCGTGGACGTCTCCAAGCGCTCGGTGACCGTCGAGGTCACCGGCAGCGACGACAAGATCGAGGCCTTCGAGCAGATGGTGCGGCCCTTCGGGCTGATCGAGATGGTCCGCACCGGCGAGATTGCCGTTTCGCGCGGGCGAGGGACGACCTGAGCCGAGGCGCGGCGGGCGTGCTGAGAAGCAGCTGGCGATCCGCGCCGGGCTCGCCGAACGTGGCTTCGGGAGAGATTGATCGGACCGTGAGCGCAAGCGATGCCGTCTCGCGCGGGCGAGGGACGACCTAGCCCGCTCTCCCTGGAGCTCGGTGCCCGCGGGCGTGAGCTGCTGGGGGTGAGGGTCGAGCGAGCGCTCGAGTTGGCGCGGCGCTCGCGCGCGCAGGCGGTGGCGTCGCTGTCACTGCCGGTGCCGTCGGCTTTGGATGCGAGTGCGGCGGTGCTGGGCGCGCGCCGGCCTGCAGATCTCTTCTTCTGCTTCGAGCAGCCCGGGCGCGACGACACCGCTCTGGCCGGGCTGGGGGCCGCCGCCGTGGTTGAGGCCGAGGGGCCCGGGCGTTTCACCGAGGCGGCCGAGGGGGTGCGTGCGCTGGGCCGCCGCGTAGTGGCAGGCGAGGGTGGCGAGGACCCGAGCGCTCCGCCGGGATCGGGGCCGGCGCTGGTGGGCGGCTTCGCCTTCGCGCCCGACGGCGGCTCGACGCCCGAGTGGTCGTCCTTCCCGCCCGCCCGGCTGGTCCTGCCCGAGGTCTCGCTGGCCCGCCACGGCGCCGAAGCGAGGTTGACCGTGAACGCGGCGGTGTGGCCCGACGACCGGCCCGACGAGGTAGTCGAGCGTGCCGAGGCGCGTCTCGCCGAGATGCGTCCCTCCGGGATGCCGCTGCTCGACCCCGACCCGGTGGCGCGCCCTCAGGTGGCGGGCGCCGCGCCGCCGGCGCACTTCGAGGGGGCGGTCGCGCGCGCGGTCGAGCGGATCCGCGCGGGCGAGCTCGCGAAGATCGTCCTGGCCCGCGAGGTCCGCGTGCACACCCGGACGGCCATCGACGCGGGGCCGATCGTGGACGCCCTGCGCACCGTGTTCCCCGACTGCTTCTGCTTCTGCGTGGGCACGCCCGAGGGTGCCTTTGTGGGCGCGAGCCCCGAGCTGCTGGTGCGCCGCGAGGGCTCGCGGGTAGGGACGATGGCTCTGGCCGGCACCACCCGCCGCAGCGCCGACCCGGCGGTCGACGACCACCTCGGCGAGCAGCTGCGCGCAAGCGCCAAGGACGCCGAGGAGCACGCGATCGTGGCGCGGCGAATCGAGCGCCGGCTGGAGCCGGTGAGCCTGTGGGTCACCGCGGCGGATGAACCGGTGCTTGTGAAGGTCCAGAACGTCCAGCACCTCGCGACGCCGATCCGCGCGCAGCTCGCCCGCCCGCGTTCGGCGATCGAGCTGGCCGGACTGCTCCATCCCACGCCGGCGGTGGGCGGCGAGCCGCGCGAGGTGGCAGAGCCGCTGATCCCCGCCCTGGAGGGGATGGACCGTGGCTGGTACGCCGGCCCCGTGGGCTGGACCGACCTCTCCGAGGACGGCGAGTTCTGCGTGGCCCTGCGCTGTGCGCTGCTGCGCGACAGCGTGGCGCACCTCTACGCGGGCGGCGGGATCGTGCGCGACTCCGACCCGGCCGCGGAGCTCGCGGAGACCGAGGTCAAGCTGCAGGCGCTGCTGCCGCTGTTCGGGTAAGCGAATGAGCCGTGCCATCACTCGCCGGGATCGCCCAGCGAGGCCTTGACCCGCTCGACCAGCAGCCGGTGCTCGCGCACGCTGTCGGCGCGGTTGGTACGGATCTCCACCAGGGCGGGGGAGGCCACGGCATCACGGACCTCATCCGGCGTCGAGGCGAGGCGGTGCGGCAGGCCCGCCAGCGCCGCTACGTGTGCGAGGTCCACGCCCGAGGGCGTGGCGATGTGCTGCTCGTAGAGCGCCGGGTCGGCGTGCTCTGCGACGGGCAGAAAGTCGAAGATCCCGCCTCCGCCGTTGTTGGCGCACACCACGGTCAGCTCGGCGCCGGCCCGGCGGGCGGCCAGGAGCCCGCCGAGGTCGTGCAGCAGCGCCAGTTCTCCGGTGAGGAGGAAGGCGGGGCACCCGGTGGCCAGCGCGGCGCCCGCCGCCGAGGACACCGTGCCGTCGATCCCGTTGGCGCCGCGGTTGGCCAGAAAGCGCAGCGGCTTGGCGCTCGAGGGAAAGAAGGCCTCCACGTCGCGCACGGGCATGGAGGAGGCCAGCCACACGATGGCGTGCTCGGGGAGGGCGGGCTCCAGCGCCGCCCAGGCCCGTGGCTCGAAGGGGTCGGGCGCGGCGGCCAGCGCCTCGCCGGCTGCCCGGTCGGCGCGGCGCCAGGCCTCCAGCCAGCGCTCGTC
>JACCZR010000179.1 GCA_013695855.1 Thermoleophilaceae bacterium | reverse complement strand
GGCGTCCCGCGCGGTGCGCTCGATGTGCGCCTCGACCGCCGCCGGACTCGGCCTGCGCGTGCCCAGGCGGCGCGTGGCGCGGACCAGGGCCACGATCCCGCTCACGTGCGGGGCGGACATGGAGGTGCCCTCGTAGCCGCGCGGCAGCCCGAAGCGGCGCGGGCTCGAGGTGAAGGTCTGCTGAAAGATCCAGCGCCCAGGCTGGTTGGGCCGGCAGACCGCGGAGTCGTAGGGGTTGTCGGCGAGCGCGGCGTCCTCACCGCCGCCGGGCGCGACGACGTCGAGGTCGCGGCCCTCGTTGGAGTAGGCGGCCCGGCAGCCGCGATGCGTGGTCGCACCCACGGCGATCACCCCGGGTGCGCGGGCCGGCAGCGCGATCCGGCCGTCCTCGCCGGCGTTGCCCCCCGCGGCCACCACGGTCACGCCGCGGCGGTGCGCGTAACGCAGCGCGGAGACCACGTCGGGCACATCCGCGGCCCGTACCTCCGTGCCGAACTCGAGGCTCAGGTTGATCACGTCTGGCCGGCGGCGTGCCGTCCAGCGCAGCGCTCGGGCGATGGTCCCGGCGTCCCCCTCGCCGGCCGAGTTGAGCACCCGCACCGGCATGATCCTCGCTCGGTAGGCGATGCCCGCGGCGCCACTGCGGTTGTTGGTCGTCTGGGCGAGCGTGCCGGCCACGTGGGTGCCGTGGCCGTTCTCGTCGTCGGGCCTGCGGTCGCGGTCCACGAAGTCGTAGCCGCGCGTGAAGCCGTGGAGGTCGGGCGCCCGGCGAAAGCGCCGGGTGCGGCGGTAGGCCACGCCGGTGTCGAGCACCGCCACCGTGGCGCCGCGAGCGCCGGGGGCGCCGAGGCGGCGGGCGGTGTCCCAGGCGGCGGGCATCTCGATCCCGAAACCGTCGCGGAGATTCCACTGGCGCCCGTAGCCGGGATCATTGGGGCTAAAGCTCGCGCGTGCGACGAAGTTGGGCACCGCGTACTCGACGTCGGGGTCGCGGCGCAGCTCGGCGAGCTTCTCGGGGACGGTGTCGCCGTCGCGGATCTCCAGCTCGCGAGAGTTGCCCGGCAGGCGCTTGTCGAGCGCCGTGTCGGAGTCGCGCAGGAGATCGGTCCGCTCCGCGGCGGTGGTGCCTTCGCGGTACTTGACGATCACCTCACCGGGCACGAACTCGGCCGCGGAGGCAGCCGGGGCGGCCATTAGCCCACCGACGATGCTGATTAGGAGGAAGCGAGATCGCATTGGTCTACGGTGGGCCAGCTCAGTGTACGTAGACACGAACACCCGTTTGATACGGAAGTTGTACCCGGCTATACGCAGCTCGTGACCGTTTGCGTCACAGGCGCCACCGGTTTCATCGGCGGCCACCTGGCTCGCCTTTACTCCGATCGCGGCGAGGTAGTACGCGCGACCTACCGCTCGGACAAGCGGCTCGACCGCCTCGCGAGCCTCGATGTCGAGCCGGTTCGCGCCGACGTGTTGGACCGTGCTGCCATGCGCCGGGCGATGCGCGGCTGCGATCTGGTCTTCCACACCGCCGGGATGGTGGGCGCTACGCCCGTCGACCGGGTCTGGCGGGTGAACGCGCTCGCGCCTCGGCTGGCGGTGGAAGCGGCCGCCGCCGAGGGGGTCTCGAGAGTGGTGCTCACTGGCAGCGTCGCGGGCATCGGACCGGTCGCGCCGGGGGAGATCGGCGACGAGGAGCAGGTCTACCGGGGAGGACCGCTCAACCTCACCTACGCCGACACCAAGCACGAGGGCGAGGCCGAGGGCCTGGCAGCGGGCGCGCGCCTGGGGGTCGATGTGGTCAGCGTGAACCCGTCCTACGTGCTCGGCCCGCCCGTCGACCCGGCGTTTCGCGGGGAGACCTCCACTCGCACCATCGCGAACTACCTGCGCGGCCGCCTGCCCGCAGTGGTGGACGGCGAGGTGGACATCGTCGACGTGCGCGACGTGGCGGCCGGCCACGCCGCCGCCGCCGAGCACGGCCGGGCCGGGGAGCGCTACGTGCTGGGCGGCCACGGCATCCGCTGGGTCGAGCTGCTCGAGCGGGTCGCCTCGCTGTCGGAGGTGCACCACCCGCTGCTGGTGATCCCACCCGAGCTGGCCGGCGCGGCGCGGCTGGCCGAGCAGCTGGGCCTGCCGGGGCTGATCTCCGCGGAGGCGCTGGTCCTCATGGGGCAGAACTGGCGCTACTCCTCGGCGAAGGCCCGGCGCGAGCTGCGCTTCCGCGCCAGGTCGCTGGATTCCACGCTGCGCGACACGATCGCGTGGTGTCGCGATCTCCAGCGCTCCGGCTCCCTTCTCGACCCTCCGTCGCCGCTTTCGCTGGCCGCAGGGGGGGTGCAGATCGCCCATCGCGCGCGGCTGCTCAGCGGCCTCAAGCTGGCCGAGCGCTGGTCGGGCCGTCAGCTGATCTCAGGCGGCTGATGGCGCCCGCGCGCACGCGCTTCTTCGGGCGCGACGAGTACTTCATGCGCCTCGCCCTGCGTGAGGCCGAGCGGGCCTTGGAGCACGACGACGTGCCCGTCGGCTGCGTGATTGCCGCCGACGGCGAGGTGGCGGCGGCCGCTGCGAACGAGCGCGAGCTGCGTGGCGACCCCACTGCCCACTGCGAGATCCTGGCCCTGCGGGAGGCCTCCCGTGTTCTCGGCAGCTGGCGCCTGTCGGGGACGGTGCTGTACGTGACGCTCGAGCCCTGCGCCATGTGCGCTGGGGCGATCGTCCTGGCGCGCGTCCCGCGCGTGGTCTGGGGGGCGTCCGACCCGAAAGCGGGGGCAGGGGGCAGCGTGCTCGACGTGCTGGGAGAGCCTGCTCTCAACCACCAGCCGGAGACAGCCGGCGGCCTGCTGGCCGAGGAGTCGGCGGAGGTGCTGCGGAGCTTCTTCGCGTCGCGGCGCTGAGCCTTGTGGCTGGGGGCGAGATCCGCCGTTGTCCTGCTTTGGCCTCCACATGGGGGGCCAAAGCAGGACACATGACCAAGCCGTGGCGGCTCTCGGCAGCGCGAATGCAGGCGTGGTCACCCGCACGGAGCTGCTGGATGCGGGCATCTCACGCGGGCGATCGACAAGCGGGTCGAGAAAGGCTCACTCCTGCGGGAGTACCCCGGCGTATACAGAGCGGGCCACCGCGCCGAGGCTCGCGGGTCGCTACTTGGCCGCGGTACGGGCCTGTGGCGAGGGGGCCATCCTGAGCGGACGGGCGGCGGCTCACCCACTCGGTCTGCTCAGGAAGGCTCCTTGCGAAATCGAGGTCACAACCTCCACCGAACGGCGCGTCCCCGGCATCCGGACGCGCAGGCGTCGCGCCCTGGACGAGCACCACCTGACCGTCGAGCTCGACAGCTGCCGCCACCACAACTCTCGCCATACTTGGGACCAGGACCGCCGCCGCGAGCGTGAGGCGTGGGCGCGGGGCGAGGAGCTGCGTCGGTTCACCCACGGCGATGTCTTCAAGAGACCCGCCGCCACGATCGAGGAGGTCAGCGACCTCCTTCGCGCAGCCGGCGTCCTGGACAAGCCTCCCCGCGCGAGGCCCGGGCAGGACATCTGAGCGAGCGCCGGCCGCGCGGGTCAGGGCTGCAGCTAGCCTCTCTTGGCCGCGCCTGGAGGGGTGCCGGAGTGGTTGAACGGGGCGGTCTCGAAACCCCGTCCGTGCTAGCGCCCGGCCGCGGCAGACGAAGGCTCTACTGAGCCAAATCCCGCACTGCGAGCGGCGTTGCGGCCATCGACCCGCGCGCGCCGAATCCCGCCTGAACCCGCTCGAACCCGCTGGAGACGGAGCACGACTGCCCCATTACTGCCCCATTTCAGACCCGTCGCTGAGGTAGTCATCGAACTTGCGCGCGGCCTCCGCCTCGTTGCCGGGGAGCAGGTGCCCATAGCGGTCCATCGTGGTCGCGATGTTGGCGTGCCCCATGTAGGTCGACAGTGTCTTTGGGTTCGCGCCCGCGTCGATCATCAGGCTGGCGTAGGTGTGTCGGCAGTCGTGCAGCGTGAGCGGGTCCAGCCCGGCGGCCTTCCACGCGCGCCGTGCCCGTTGGCTCGGCGTGTCGGCCGCGAAGGGGCGCTCTGGTGAGCGGCCGAATACGAGCGCGTGCGGCGCGGCATCGTCGGGCCGGTGTGCGTCCAGGTGGACACGCAACGCCTCTGGCATCGGCACGGTCCGTGTCCCGGCGGCGGACTTGGGCGTGATCTCGCC
>JACCZR010000175.1 GCA_013695855.1 Thermoleophilaceae bacterium | reverse complement strand
AGTCGCGCAATCGCAGGCGCTAAGTTGTGCCCATGTGCGCGCAGTGCATGATGGGTGCCACTGCCGCCGGGGCTTCGGCGACCGGCGTCCGGGCTTGGTTCGCAACGCGAACCTGGATCAGCCCCACGGCCCTACGGCGTTTGTCCGCGGGCCTCCTGGCGCTGGGGGTCATCGCCGCCGGCTTGGCTTTCTAGCCGAGCGACTTGGCGATCGGCCCGGCGTAGGCGGCCCTCCGGCTACCCGACGCTTCGTAGGAGTGCGTACCCCGCTGTTGAAGAGGGGCGCCAGTGACTCTCTTTCGTTCCCTGACCGGCTTGCTCGCCCTTGCCACGGTGGCAGGGCTCATCCTCTTGTGGCCGGGCAAGGTCGAGTCGAAGATCGGCCAAGGGATCGCGGCCAAGTCCGAAGCCGCCGAGATCGAGCGAGTGGAGGAGTTCGCCTGCGAGGGCGCCGGGACCCAACGATGTCGCCGGGCCGTTGCTCGCCTGCAGAGCGGTCCGCAGACGGGCAAGCGAGCGCAGCTGGACCTCGGGGCGGGCGGGCTGAACCCCGACCTGGCCGTGGGGGACGTCGTTCGCGTCGTGCGCAACGAGGTTCCGCCGGGTGCTCGACTACCGCCCGATCAGCTCTACAACCTGACTGATTTCGAGCGGCGCACTCCTCTGCTCCTGCTTGCGCTGCTCTTCGGGGGGCTCGTCGTGCTGTTCGGAAGGTTCCGGGGTGCGCTGTCCCTGGTCGGACTCGGTCTGAGCCTCGCGATCATCGGGCTGTTCGTCGTGCCGGCGATCCTCGAGGGCGAGAAGCCACTCTTGGTGGCGGGGGTGGGCTCGTTCGCGGTGATGCTCACGACTGTCGCCTTGGCGCACGGACTGGGCCCAAAGAGCCTGGCCGCCATCCTGGGCACCGCGATCAGCCTGCTGTTGACCATCGGCCTGGCGGTCCTCTTCACCGAGCTGACGCACCTTACGGGGCTGTCCAGCGAGGAGGCCGCATTCCTGCAGGTCAACGAAGCGGGGGTCGATGTCGCCGGCCTGCTGCTTGCGGGCATGGTGATCGGGGCGCTCGGGGTGCTCGATGACGTGACGGTCAGCCAAGCCTCGACTGTCCTCGCGCTGCGCGCAGCGAACCCGTCGCTGCGACGCCGTGAGCTGTTCGGCCGTGCCCTTGACGTAGGCCGCGACCACGTGACCGCGACGGTGAACACGCTGGTGCTTGCCTACGTCGGCGCTTCGCTGCCCCTCCTGGTGATCTTCAGCTCCACCGAGCTGGGCTTCCTGGAGACCGCCACGCTCGAAATCGTCGCCAAGGAGATCGTGGCCACCCTCGTGGGCTCGATCGGCCTCATTGCCGCCGTGCCCTTGACCACTGCGCTTGCCGCACAGCTTTCGATGTCCCTCCAGCGGTCTGAGTTGGCCGGCGTCGGGCTGGGTCACGTCCACTAGCACTCGCTGCATCTACAGCTGCGACACCGTGCGCAGCTCCTGCTGCTTACGCCACCCGTAGCGCGTCACGCCCCGCGGCTTGTACACCGACAACGTCGCGGCCATGAGCAACAGCAGCAGGCCGGCAACGGCGTGGAGCGCGGGGGATGGGCTCCTCAGCACGCCGAGCTCGCCACTCCCCGAGGCTACGCCCGCCAGGGAGCTGAGCGTCTGCGTGTACATCAGCAAGATGATGCTGGCAACGACGTTGATCAGCAGCTTCGCCAAGACCCAGTAGTGGCGGAACAGACCCCACTTGGTGCCCAGCGACTGGACAAGCCCGGTGAGCAGCGAGGCAAGGCTGAACGGGACGAGGACGAACAACCCGATCGACTCCATCGCGAGGTAGGCGGCACGGACCGTCTGAGCGTCCTCGCTCGTCAGCCCGGCGACGGAGAGACCGAGGAAGACGACGACCGCGCCGAGCCAGCCGACCGAGGAGACGACATGCGCGGTGAGCGCGAACTTGCGGAGGCGGGGCGCCATGGTCATCGGTGGCCGCCCGGGGGAGGTGTGTGGCCGTCAAGGGCAGCGCCGGACGGTGCTTGGCCGGACGGTGCTTGGCCAGACGGTGCTTGGCCACCGGTGTCACCGGACTGTGTGTGGCGACCGGGGCCGTGCTGACCGCCGCCGAACAGCATC
Organism: Thermoleophilaceae bacterium; assembly: GCA_013695855.1. Lineage (GTDB taxonomy): Bacteria > Actinomycetota > Thermoleophilia > Solirubrobacterales > Thermoleophilaceae > JACCZR01. The sequence goes on along the minus strand of JACCZR010000175.1, from coordinate 2,625 downwards.
AGACCGGCGATCAGCAGGACCAGGACGAGGCCGACGATCCCAAGCACCTTCACCCAGCGTGGCGTGCCGGGGGCCGTTCCGCGGCCGGGCGCCACGCCGGCGTCGTCGACGGAGTCGGGGTAGGGCGGCGAGTCAGCCATGTGCTTCTCCTCTGTCGCGGGTGGTGTCCGTGATCGTCACGAAGGCGGCAGGTTACCAGACAGTGTGTCGCTATCAAATCACCGTGCTTCGATAGTGGTCGTCACGTATACTTGGGTGGTGCCGAAGCTGTGGAACGAGACGATCGAGGCGCACCGCCGCGCAGTGCGCGACGCGACCCTCGACACCACTGCGACGCTGGTGGCCGAGCACGGGCTGCGGTCGGTGACGATGTCGCAGATCGCCGAGGAGACCGGCGTTGGACGTGCGACGCTGTACAAGTACTTCCCGGACGTCGAGGCGATCCTGGTCGCCTGGCACGAACGTCAGGTCACCGGCCACGTCGAACAGCTCGCCGAAGTCCGCGACCGGGCTGGTGACCCTGGCGAGCGGCTCGAAGCGGTGCTCGAGGCCTACGCGCTCATTTGCCACGAGCACCACGGCACCGAGCTCGCGGCACTCCTGCATCGAGGTGAGCACGTCGTTCGAGCGCACCATCGGCTCAGCGATCTCATCTCAAGCCTGCTGGCGGAGGGCGCAGAGACCGGCGGCCTCCGGGATGATGTCGCGCCGGACGAGCTCGCCGGCTACTGCCTCCACGCCCTCACAGCAGCCAGCAGCCTGCCGTCCAAGGCGGCGGTCCGCCGGCTCGTCACGGTCACGATGGCGGGGTTGCGCCCCGCCGGGTGAGCCGGAGGGCCCGTCCGGAGGGGCCGGCGTGGTGAAGACGATGACTTGACAGGCGCTCATACACCCGTCCTAGCCGCGGCGCATCAGGCGTGCGACGGCGGCCATCATCTCGTCGGTCAGCTCCTCGGGCGCGGCGTCTGCGCCGCCGCCGACCACGCAGTGGCGAGCGTGATCGTCGAGCAGCCCGAGGGCGACCTTGTCCAGGGCGGCCTGGATCGCCGAGATCTGGGTGAGGACGTCGATGCAGTAGCGGTCGTCCTCGACCATCCGCTGGACGCCACGCACTTGCCCCTCCGTGCGCCGCAGCCGCCTGAGAAGCTGGTCCCTGGTGGCGCTGTAGCCGCGCTTGCCCGGGGTGTGCCCGGGAGTGGCCTCTGCGGGGGGAGTCGCGGGGATCGCCATGGCAGCCAGAATAGCAGTACCCCCCGGGGGTTTATCGGGGCTGTGCTAGAGTACGCTTCTCGCATACCCCCCTCCCGTATAAGGAGTCCCGAATTGGCGGTCCAGTCGTCTCTCATCTACACCGTGCCGGGCGCGAGCTGCGGCCACTGCCAGACCGCGATCGCCGGCGAAGTGGCGCAGGTCGAAGGCGTGAGCTCCGTCGACGTCGATCTCGAGAGCAAGCGGGTGACGGTGCTCGGCGACCGGCTCGACGACGCGGCCGTCCGCCGCGCCATCGACGAAGCCGGCTACGAGGTGGCGCAGTGAACGTGCCCACGCGACTGGCGCTGTTCGCGGCGCTGATCGCGGTGGCCTTCACAGGCGCGTTCGCCGCCGGAAGCGCCATCGACCCCGGACCCGGCGCGGAGCGAGCCCCGTCCGCTGTCCCCACGCGGGAGGCTCCGGCTGAGCACGACCCCAGTCCGGGCGGTCACCGATGAGACGAGCGGCCGAGCACGTCGAGCTGCCGATCAGCGGCATGACGTGCGCCTCGTGCGCGACGCGAACCGAGAAGAAGCTCAACGGCCTCGACGGTGTCAGCGCCACCGTGAACTACGCCACCGAGAAGGCGACGATCGACTACGACGCCGAACTGGTCGACCAGGCTCAGCTCGTCCGCGCCGTGGAGGCCGCCGGCTACGGGGCGGTGCTGTCGAGCGACGAGGGAGCTGAGGACGCCGGCCGAGGCGAGGAGGACTCGATCGATTCGCTACGGCGCCGGCTGGCGATCAGCGTGGCGCTGTCGGTGCCGGTGCTCGTGCTCTCGATGGTCACCGCACTCCAGTTCGACTACTGGCAGTGGCTCGTGCTGGCGCTGGCGACCCCGGTCGTGCTCTGGGGAGCCTGGCCCTTCCATGTCGCGGCCTGGGCGAACCTCAGGCACGCCACCGCCACGATGGACACGCTGATCTCCGTGGGGGTACTCGCGGCCTGGCTGTGGTCGCTCTACGCGCTGTTCGGCGGCGACGCCGGGATGACGGGCATGACCATGTCCTTCGACCTGGTGCCCGAGTCCGGCAGCGGAGCCGACCACATCTACCTCGAGGTCGCCGCCGTGGTGACGACCTTCATCCTCGCCGGGCGCTACTTCGAGGCGCGCGCCAAGCGCCAGGCCGGAGCTGCGCTCAGCGCGCTGCTCGAGCTGGGTGCCAAGGACGTGGCGATCCTCGGCGACGACGGCTCCGAGCGCCGCGCGCCGGTTCAGGAGCTCGAGGTGGGCAGCCGCTTCGTGGTGCGCCCCGGGGAGAAGCTGGCCACCGACGGGACGGTCGAGGAGGGCACGAGCGCCATCGACATGTCGATGCTGACCGGGGAGTCGGTGCCGGTGTAGGTAGGCCCCGGCTCGGAGGTGGCCGG
>JACCZR010000097.1 GCA_013695855.1 Thermoleophilaceae bacterium | reverse complement strand
ACCTCGGCCTGGCCGCCGAGCTTGCCCTCGGTGCCCACCTCCTTGGCCACGCGGGTCACCTCCGCGGCGAAGGCCCTCAGCTGGTCGACCATGGTGTTGATCGTGTCCTTGAGCTCGAGGATCTCGCCCTTTGCGTCGACGGCGATCTTCTGCGAGAGGTCGCCGTTGGCCACCGCGGTGGTGACCTCGGCGATATTCCGCACCTGGTCGGTGAGGTTGCTGGCCATCAGGTTCACGTTCTCGGTCAGGTCTCGCCACGTGCCCGAGACGCCGGGCACCTGCGCCTGACCGCCGAGCTTGCCCTCGGTTCCGACCTCGCGCGCGACTGTGGTCACCTGCTCGGCGAAGACGCCCAGCGTGTCGACCATCGAGTTGATGGTGTCGGCGAGCACGGCGACCTCGCCCTTGGCCTCCACGGTGATCTTCTGCGAGAGGTCTCCGTTGGCCACGGCGGTGGTCACGTCGGCGATTCCGCGCACCTGGTCGGTGAGGTTGCCGGCCATGAAGTTCACGCTCTCGGTCAGGTCGCGCCACGTGCCCGAGACGCCCTTGACCTCCGCCTGACCGCCGAGCTTGCCCTCGGTGCCCACCTCGCGCGCCACGCGCGTGACCTCGTCGGCGAACGAGGACAGCTGGTCGACCATCGTGTTGACGGTGTTCTTGAGCTCGAGCACCTCGCCCTTGACGTCGACGGTGATCTGCTGGGTCAGGTCACCCTGCGCCACCGCGGTGGTGACCTCGACGATGTTGCGCACCTGGCCGGTGAGGTTGCTGGCCATCATGTTCACGTTGTCGGTCAGGTCGCGCCACGTGCCCGAGACGCCCTTGACCTCCGCCTGACCGCCGAGCTTGCCCTCGGTGCCCACCTCGCGCGCGACGCGCGTGACCTCGTCGGCGAACGAGGACAGCTGGTCGACCATGGTGTTGACCGTCGTGCCGATGCGCAGGAACTCGCCCTTGACCGGCTGGCCCTCGATGGTGAGAGCCATCTCCTGTGAGAGGTCGCCTTCGGCCACCGCCATCAGCACACGACCCACCTCGGTCGTGGGACGCACGAGGTCGCCGATCAGCGAGTTGATCGAGTCGACGCTCGTCTGCCAGCCTCCGGCCCCGTCAAGCGACGCTCGCTCGGTCATCCGTCCTTCGCGGCCGATCACCCGCGCGATGCGCACAAGCTCCTTCGTCATGCGCTCGTTGTGCTCGGCGAGATCGTTGAAGGAGGCTGCGATCTCGCCGAGGACGCCCTTGCGGCGGCGGGGGAGGCGCACCGAGAAGTCGCCGCGGCGGGCGGCGTCCAGAGCGTCGACGAGCTCGTCGAGCGCGCGCGCGTCGACGCTGACCTCGCGCCGGTCGGCACCCCGGGGCGTTGAGGTGGCTCGTCGAGTGGCCGGCGTGTGGTTGTCGCTGACCGTGCTCGCCGAGGCCTTTGCCACAGGAATCCTTTCGGGCGGTGGGAAGGCCACGGACAGTAGCGTTGAGGCGAACCGGCGGCAATCTCTGGGTGGGGCCCGTGCAGGGCTCAAGGAGACCCGAGGGCGCCGGCTCAGCGGCCGCGTGAGCGCCGCGCAGGCGTAGGTGTGAGCCGCCCGTTCACGGATCCACTCGCCCCTCTTTGAGGCGTCGGGTCAGTCTGGCGGCCAGGTCGGGCCACCAGTCGCGCGCGCTTCTCGTGGCGCCCTGGAGCAAGGACTCGACGGTGCGGTCCTCGCCGCCGAGCGACGCGTCGAGTGGCTCACCCTTCACCGCTCCGAGGAGCCGACCGACGTCGCTGCTCGCTGCCCTGCGGAAGTCTTGGGCCTCCTGCTTCTCGGTGCGCGGCCCGCTCCTTGCTGCTCGCAACAGATCCCGAACGGCCTGCTCATTGAGCCCGGAGGGCCGGCCCGTACGAGAGTCGATCTTGGTCACCCCGGGGGCTTGCGCGTCGATCTCGCGCAGGAGCGCGCGGTTGCCGGTTTGCCTGTACTCCTCGATGGTCGGGGCAGCGACCTTCCCCCTTCGTCGGTACTTCTCGAAGATCTTGTGCACCCTGGGGACGTTCTCGGCGGTCTTCCTGAGCTCCTGTTCTGCCGCGAGGGCTTCGCGCGCTCGGTCTGAGGGCAGATCGCCACCACACCCGCTCAACACCACCCCAGCCACGAAGATGGCCACCCCAGCCCGCATCGGGCCCATCGTACCCGTTGGTGTCTCTTCGCGGGGCGGGTTTCGCGAGGAGCGGCTGATGGGATTCGAACCCACGACCTTCTGCATGGCAAGCAGACGCTCTAGCCAACTGAGCTACAGCCGCGCGAGGGGCCCATGTTAGCTGCGGGGCTCGACCCCGGCTAAGTCAAGGACGGCTGAGCTCGAGCACCGCTGGCAGCTCCGCGAACGCCCCGAAGCGCTCTACCGCGGCGTCGAGCGCCGCCGCCTGGGCGTCGCTCAGGGACGTGAACAGGGTCGCGTGAATCGTGGCTGACCGGCTTGTGAGCGTCCGCTTCCAGCTGCCGACCGTCTCGCCGTCGATCACGATCGGGCGTTCGAGCAGACCCTCGCGCGGGGGCTGCTCGGCGAGCACCATCCGCAGGTCCTTGTAGGCGACACCCAGCTCGTCGTACATCGGGATCAGGAACGCGCCCGAGGCCGGGCCCTCTGTGGCGCTCTGCGGGGAGGAGACCCAGGGCGTACCGTCGTCGTCCTCGCTTTCCAGCTCGTCGCCCACCGCTTCCAGGCCGGCGTTGACGTCGGCCATCGTGAGTCCGGACCACCAGCTGAAGTCCCTGGCCGTCGCCGGGCCGTGGCTTCGAAAGTAGCGCAGCGCCAGCGCGGCCAGCGCCTGCTCGCGGGTTGGCGTTCTCGCCTCGGGAACCCGCTGGTCGAGCAGCATGTAGGTGTGCTGCCTGCCCCGGCGTGGCCCGCTGCAGATCAGGCCCTCGGCTCGGCGTGCATGGTGATGTAGCTCAGGCGGATGCCCGTCGCCTCCTCGACCCCCGCCAGGGTCAGCGCCTCGGCGAGCTCCTTGCGCAGGAGCGGGTCGCCGGCCTCCAGCGCTTCTCGGAACACCTCGTGGCTGCGGGCGAGGAGAGCGCCGCCGAGGCCGGACTGCTTGTACCAGTACCGGTTCGCGGCGTGGACGCGGGGTGCGGTGAGGTCAAGCAGCCAGCGGATGTCGGCCGGCGTGACGAAGTGCCAGGTGGGACGCAGGAGGTGGGTCCGCAGGATCTCCCCGCGCGCGAAGGCCTCCTCGACGTCAGCGGCGGTGCAGGCATGGGTGCGCTCGGCGATCGACCATTTTGCCTCGGCGTGTTCCTGGGCCTGCACGGCCCCGAGCCAGCCGACCACCCGCGCCGGGGTGTCGAACGGCTCCGCGGCCAGACGCTGCTCGTGCATTCGCCGGTGCACGACGGCGAGGCAGTCGAGGCCCACGAACGCCTGAGTCTAGGAGCGCGCCTGGGAAGCGCGGCCGGCTTGGTGAGCTCCGGCGCTAAGCCTGAGCAGCCGGCGGGTTGCTCTTCGCCCACTCGATGATGTTCTTCGAGCCGGCGATGAGCTCCCCGTCGGATCGCCGAAGAACCGGAAGCTTCTCCTGGCCGGTCATCTCCTTGAGAGTTGGCCGGTTGCCCTTGGTGAGCAGGCCCATCGGGCGATTCCTGTCGACGACGTCGGTTTCGTAGGCGTGGCCAGCCTCGCGCAGGGCCTCGTGGCACCTGCGGCAGGGGTGGAACTTCGGGCCGCCGTCGTCTAGTGAGCAGGTTAGGAGCGTCAGTTCACCGGTCACAGGCCCGCCACCATAGCCTTGAGGGCGTGCCGGCCGAGGTAGAGGGGCGCCTGCTCAGCCCACCGGTGCTCGGTTGGATCCTCTACGACTTCGCCAACACGATTTTCTCGTTCGTGGTGGTCACTCGTTACTTCGGGGACTGGATCGTCAACGAGCGCGGTCAGCCCGACATCTACGTGGGGCTCATGAGCGCCGCGGTCTCGGTGGCCCTCGTGGTGGCGCTGCCGGCCATCGGCGCCCGCGCGGACCGCCGCGCGCGCCACAAGCCGATCCTGATTGCCTTCACGCTGCTCTCGGTGCTCGCCACCGCGCTGTTGGGTGTGGTGGAACCCGTGCTGCTGGCGCTGATCGTGGGCGGGGTGGCCACGTTCGGCTTCAACGCCGCGGACTCGCAGTACCACCCGCTGTTGGGCGTCGTGGCACCCGAGCGCAGACGCGGGCGGGTGTCGGGGACAGCGGTGGCGGTGGGCTACCTCGGAACGCTCACCGCGCTGTTCTCACTCGGCGCCATCGTGGAGGACGGCGAGGCGCAGAAGGTGTTCCTGCCCGCGGCCGCGCTGTTCGGATTGTTCGCGCTTCCCTGTTTCTTCTTGGTGCGAGAGCGCCGGACGCCACCGCCCCCCGACGGCTCGCGTGGGGGCCCGTTCCATCAGTTGGTCGCAGCCCTGCGGCGTGCCCGGCGCGCGCCACACGGGCGTCTGCTGCTGGCCCGCTTCCTGTACGTGGACGCGATCGCCACGGTGATCCAGTTCCTCACCGTCTACGCGCGGCGCACCGGCGACTTCGACGGCGACAAGATCGACGTCCTGCTCGCCGTCTCGACGGTCGCCTCGATCGCGGCGGCCATCGGCGCGGGCCTGCTGGCCGAGCGGATCGGGGCCAAGCGGGTGATTCTGGGCACCCTGGTGCTCACGGTGTCGGCATTGGTGCTGGCCGCCGGGACGGGAGCGAGCGCTGCGCTGTGGGTGGCGGGCCCGATGGTGGGGGCGGCGCTGGGCTCGCTTTCGAGCGTCGACCGGGTCCTGATGCTGCGCCTGGTGCCCGAGGACCGCCGCGGAGAGGACTTCGGCCTCTACGCCATGGTGGGCAAGCTGTCCTCGGGCTTCGGCCC
>JACCZR010000030.1 GCA_013695855.1 Thermoleophilaceae bacterium | reverse complement strand
CCTCGATCCTGGCGCTGGCGCGGACAGGCATCGGCGCCGTCGACTGGAACAAGGGTGGCGGTGGCGGTGGGACCCCGACTCCGACCCCGACTCCGACCCCGACCCCGGCGCCGACCACGCCCAGGCCGGCCCCGGCCATCCCGAGCAACGTGTTCTCCATCCCGAGGCGAGCGATCTCCTCGAGGACGGGTCGCGCGACGCTCTCGATCCGGGTTCCCGGAGCGGGCCGCATCACGGTCCTCGTGCGGGCCAAGAACGGCCGCAGGCGGTTCACCGTGGCCAACATCCGGCGCAGTGTGAGCAGCGCAGGCACGTACAAGATCACGATCAAGCCCAACCGGACCGCGCGCCGCATCCTCAAGCGCAAGGGCCGGCTGAAGTGCTCGGTGAAGGTCACCTACAAGCCGAACGGCGGCACCGCTCGCTCGACGACCAGGACCCTGACTCTGAAGCTCAGGCGAAAGAGGAGGCGCGGCTAGCCCCACGCCCCCGAACGGAGTGACACGCGGCGTCCGGGTCTCCATGCCCGGGCGCCGTCTCCGTTTCCAGGATCAAACGATGCAGGAGGCAGACCTCACATGAAGCGGCGCAGAGCCCCGGTCAGCGGCGGTCAGGTGGCCTCTGCCCTGTTCGGCCCCGTCCGCAAGGTCGGCCGCTGGGCGCGGCGGGACAAGCTCTCTCTGTTCCTGCTCGTGGCCTCCGTGGCCCTGACGTTCCTGTTCTTCGCGATGCTCGGCTCGATCGGGCCCGACTCGCCCGGTCGTCAGGTGCCCCTGAGCCAGGTGACCACGCTCGTCCGCGGCGGCGACGTCACGCGCGCAACGCTGCTCGATCAGGACGCCCGGGTGGTGGTCGACGCGACGAACGGCGAGCAGCTCTGGGCGGCCTACCCCCAGTCCGACGCTCAGACCGCCAACCTCGTGCGCACGCTCTCGCAGAGCGGCACGGCGGTGAACGTCGACCAGCAGTCAGGCAAGCCCGCCCGGCAGATCCTCGTCCAGTTCCTGCTCCCCATCCTCCTCTTGGTCTGCCTGTTCGCCCTGTTCACGCGCGCAGGCCAGGACGGCGGCGCCGGCGCCTTCGCGGGCTTCTCGGAGTTCAGCGGCAAGCCGCGGCGGCGCGGTCAGAAGGCGCCGGGACGCACCACGTTCAACGACGTCGCGGGCGCCGGCGAGGCGGTGGCCGAGCTGCGCGAGATCCGCGACTACCTCGCCGACCCCGAGAAGTACCAGCGCGTGGGGGCGAAGTCGCCGAAGGGCGTGCTGCTGGTCGGGCCTCCGGGCACGGGCAAGACGCTGCTGGCGCGGGCCACCGCCGGCGAGGCCGACGCCGCCTTCTTCTCGCTCTCGGGCTCGGACTTCGTGGAGTCGCTGGTGGGCGTGGGCGCGGCACGCGTGCGCGACCTGTTCGCCAAGGGCCGCAAGCTCGCGCCCGCCCTGATCTTCATCGACGAGCTCGACGCCGCCGGGCGAAAGCGCGGCGCCGGGGTGGGGCAGGGCAACGACGAGCGCGAGCAGACGCTCAACCAGCTCCTCGTCGAGATGGACGGATTCGGCGGGGCGTCGGGCCTGGTGGTCCTGGCGGCGACCAACCGCCCCGACATCCTCGATCCCGCGCTGCTGCGCCCTGGGCGCTTTGACCGCCAGGTGACCGTCGACGTGCCCGACGTGCACGGGCGGCTCGAGATCCTGAACCTGCACTGCGGCAACCGCCCGCTGGACCCCGACGCCTCCCTCGAGGAGGTGGCCAAGCTCACACCCGGCTTCAACGGCGCCGAGCTGGCGAATGTGATCAACGAAGCGGCGCTCCTGACAGTCCGCGAGGGCGGCGGCGGCGAGGGCAGCGGCGGCATCACCCACCGGGTGCTCGAGGAGGCGATCGACCGCGTGGTCTCCGGCCCGGCGCGCAAGAGCCACGTGCTCACCCAGCACGAGCAGTGGGTGATCGCCATCCACGAGGCCTCGCACGCCGTGGTCACCCGCTCGATCGGCCAGACGGTGTCGGCCCAGAAGCTCTCGATCATCGCGCGCGGGCGCCAGCTGGGCACGGCGGCCAGCCAGCTCACCGACCGCGACCAGGTGATGATCCAGGAGCCCGACCTGCGCCGTCAGCTGATCGCGATCGTCTCGGGCTACGCGGGTGAGAAAGTGGCCTACGGAGTCGTCTCCACCGGCGTGCACGACGACCTGCACGCCGCCACCTCCCTGGCCCGGGCGATGGTCACCTCCTACGGGATGTCCCCCGAGCTCGGGCCCGTGACCATCGGGGAGAAGCAGGGTGAGGTCTTCCTGGGTGCTTCGCTGCAGGGGCTGGGCCAAGTGGGCCCCGACACGCTGAACCTCATCGACCGCGAGGTCGAGCGCCTGGTGGCCGAGGCCGACGAGAAGGCGCAGACCATCCTGCACCGCAACTGGCAGGCGGTCAACGAGACGGCCGGGGCGCTGATCGAGCAGGAGACGCTGTCGGGCGTCGCGCTCGACGCGGTGCTGTCAACGGTCGAAGCCACGCCGGTGGAGTTCGTGGAGGGCGAGGCCGGGCAGCAGCAGCCCGGCGCGCCGCGCCAGGGTGAGTAGGACCCGCGCCGCTCTCGCCGCC
>JACCZR010000017.1 GCA_013695855.1 Thermoleophilaceae bacterium | reverse complement strand
GAGTACGTGCGAGTGCACGACGTGGCGGCGGCGGCCGACTACCTGCGCGTGCGGGCCGCCCTGCGGGGCGAGCTGGCGGTGTCCCCCGAGCTGCGCCTGGCCGAGGAGCTTCGCCGCGAGGCCGTCCCGCTGCGCGCGCTCTCGGAGGGGCCTTAGCGGCTCTTTAGAGCTCTCTCGCACGGTGGATCGATCACCCTGTGCTGACCGGCGTCATGGTCCGTCTCGCGCCGCCGTCCGGCCCGGTAGGGTCTCGCGGCCCCAAGCCCCTAGCCAGAGGAGCACAGCCCCGTGTCCGTCCTCCGCCGTTCCGAGCTGGAAGAGAGCCCGCTCGCCGACCTTCACGTCATCGCCTCCGAGCTGGGTCTCGAGAGCTACCGCACGCTGCGAAAGGCTGACCTGATCGCCGCGATCGCCGGCGAGCAGGGAGGCGAAGAGGCGCCCGATGCCCTGGAGGCGGTCGACCCGCCCGGGCCCGCCGAGCCGGGGGCCGTGGCGCTCGAGGAGGAGCCCGAGCCGCTCGAGCCCGCCGACCTGACCGACGAATCGCCGGTGAGTGACGAAGACGGCGACGAACCCGAGCACGCGGACGAGGACGAGGATGTCGAGGAGCCGTCCCCGCCACCGGCCGCCGAGGGCCAGACCGCCGCCGGGGTGCTCGACATCCTCTCCAACGGCAGCGGCTTCCTGCGCCTCGATCCGCCCAGCCAGGGCGCGGGCGACGTTTACATCTCGCCGGCACAGATCCGGCGCTGCGAGCTGCGCGCGGGCGACGAGGTCGACGGCCCGGTGCGTCCGCCGCGGCGCTCCGAGCGCCACCCGTCGCTGGTGCGCGTCGAGAACGTCAACGGTGCGCCCGCCGAGCCCCCGGAGCAGCGGCCCCACTTCGCCGAGCTCACCGCGGTGTTTCCCACCGAGCGCCTGGCCGGTCCCCCTGAGCTGGTGGGCCAGCCGTTCGGCAAGGGCTCGCGCGTGGCCATCGGGGGACCCCCGGGCGCCGGCACCTCCAGGCTGCTGCGCGAAGTGGCGCGGACGCTGGTGGGCGCCGAGCTGCAGGTGGTCGTGGTGCTTGCCGGCGTTCGGCCCGAGGAGGTCACCGAGTGGAGTCGCGAGCTGGAGGGCGTGCACGTCGCCGGCGGCGGCTTCGACCTCTCGCCCGATCTGGCGGCCCAGGCCGCCGAGCTGGCCGTGGAGCGCGCCAAGCGGGCGGCGGAGCGGGGCGCCGACACGGTGGTCGTGATCGACTCGCTCGAGTTCTTGCCGGCACCGGTGCAGCGGAGGGTGTTCGCCGCCGCCCGCAAGGCCGAGGAGGGCGGCTCGGTCACGGTCGTCGCCGGGACCGGCGTCGCCTGGGAGCCCCAGCGCCAGGCGACCACGCGGGTGATGCTCGACCCTCCCAAGGATGGGACCACGGTGGTGTCCGAGTCGCGGTCGGGCGTGCTGCGCGGGGAGCTGCTGGCCTAGCGACGGAGCGCAGGCCGGGCGCCGGCGGCCGAAGCACCGCTCGCTCGATCGTTAGGGCCGGTAGGCCACCCGTTCCCAGGACGGCTCGGGCGAGAGCTCGATCAGCTCGTTGTCGCGGTCGGGCTGGACGTAGCCGAAGCGGGCGGTGTGCTCGTCGAAGACCACCTCGAGCTCCCGCTCCATCACCCGTTGGTCGAGCCAGGCGCCGCGGAAGACCAGGCGCCGGATCCAGTGGACGAGCGACCGCTCGGAGGGCCCATGCAGGTCGCCCCAGCACTCGTTGATGTGCTCGCCGAGCGATGAGTGAGCGTCGGAGACCTCGCCGTTTACCGTCAGGTTCACCAAGTCCTCGCGCTCGGCGTCGCCGAGGGGGGCATCCACGAAACCGAGCTTCACCCCGGCCTGCTCCACACGCTCGGTGAAGTCACGTTCGTTGAAGGTGAATCGGAGCTCGCCGTATTCGAGCACGTAGTCCGAGCCTGATTCGTAGTTATCGCGGCGAGTGGTGTCCATATCAGTCGGTGCGGTGCTCGCCCGCCTGTCCGCCTGTCCTACCGGAGGTAGGGATCAACGGTCGGGCTGCGCTTCTCCCGTTCCTCGAGCTTCGGGGACGGCGTGGGGCGTCGCGATTCTAGGTGCGATTCCTGCCCGCCCGGACACGTTGCAAGGGATCTTGCAAGCTCGCCCCGAACCGCTTGTCAAGGCGCCTCAGAGAGCCGGCGGCGGACCCGGCGATCCCTCAGATGGCAATCCGGGCGGGCGAAGCGGTCGTCAGCGATTCGGTATCCAGGGGGGCGAACCGGCTGCGCGACCTCCTTAGATCGGTGTGAACGCCCAGCCCCTCAAGCTCCTGGTGGTCGAGGACGACGTGGCCACCAGCCGCTTCCTGGCCGACAACCTCAGCGCCGACGGCTTCGACGTGGCCACGGCGGGCGCGGCGGGAGAGGGCATCCGGGCGATCGAGGTCAGGGCGCCGTCGCTCGTCCTGCTGGATCTGGCGCTCGAGGATGGCAGCGGTCTACAGCTGCTGGACCGCGTGCGCTCCTCCGACGGGCTGTCTTCGCGGATCGATCCCGCGCTGCCCGTGGTGGTTCTCACCGGCCGGACGGGCGAGGCCGATCGCGTGCGGGGCTTCGCTCGCGGGGCGGACGACTACGTGCTGAAGCCGTTCTCGTACGCGGAGCTGCTGGCCCGCGTGCGGGCGGTGCTGCGGCGGGCCAGCGTGCGCTCGCAGCGCGGCGCGCTCCGCGTGGGGGATCTGACGCTCGACCCGGTCACGCGTGCGGTGCGCCTGAACGGAAAGCCGATCGAGCTGTCGGCCAAGGAGTTCGCGCTGTTGCACCAGCTGGCCGAGGACCCCGAGCGCGTCTACACCAAGCGCGAGCTGCTGCGCGACGTCTGGGGCTTCGTGGCGATGGGCAACACCCGCACGCTCGACGCGCACGCCTGCCGTGTGCGCAAGAAGCTCGGCATCGAGGGTGGACGGCCGTGGGTGCTGAACGTCAGGGGCGTGGGCTACAGGCTTACGGAGTCGCGGTGACGGCCCTCTCCCTCACCGCTTTCCTCGGCTGGGCCCTCGCCGGCGGGGCGCTGGGGGGCGTGGTCCTGCTGCGCCGGCGCCTGCGGCTCGTGGCCCGGGCCGAGCACGAGCTGAGGGGGCCGGTCACGGTGCTGTCCCTGACCACCGAGCGCCTGCGCCGCGACTCGGGGGCCGAGCGCCACGCCTTCCCTCTGGAGTCCGAGCTGGCCCGGCTCTGCCAGGGACTCGACGACCTGGCCGCGCCGGTGGACATGCCTCGGGGCCGCGCGGCGCAGGCGCTGGGGAACCTGCTGGCCAACGCGGCCGAGCACGGGTCGGGTGAGGTCGAGTTGAACGGGAGGCGCAGTGAGCGGGGCGTCCGGGTGGAGGTCCGGAGTGCCGGGCGGCCGGCGGACGGGCCGCGAGCACCCGGACGGGGCCAGGGGCTCTCGATCGCCCGCGACGCGGTGGAGGACGCGGGTGGTCGACTGGAGCTGACGGCCGAAGGTGACGAGACGGTGGTGTCTCTGGATCTGCCGCGCCACGGCGACGACCCGTTCGCGGCGTGAGCGGGCGCCGGCGCCGCGCGCTGGTGCTGCTCGCGCTTGCCCTGGCCTGCGGTGGTCTGGCCGCGTCGCAGGTGCGCCAGACCGTGGAGGAGGTCGAGGAGCGCACGGGCGCCCCGGTGTCGGTATTGGTGGCGCGAGAGAGCTTGCCGGCCGACCGCGAGATCGACCCCGGGAGCCTCGCGGTCAAGGAGGTGCCCGAGCGCTACGCGCCGCGCGACGGCCTCACCGCGCCGCGGGACGCGGCGGGTCTGCGCACGTCAATCTCGGTGAGCGCCGGCTCGTACCTCACGGCCGGGCACCTGCAGGGAGGCAGCGGCAGAGGCGCGGGCGGCCTGCGCCGTGGCGAGCGGGCGCTCGAGATCGCGGTGGCCGGCGGCGAGGCCCTTGCGGGCGCCTCGCCCGGCTCGACCGTCGACGTGCTCGTCTCGACCGAGGGCCGCGAGGCCGCGGGGCGGACATTCCTGGCGCTGGAGTCGGTGGAGCTGCTGGACCTGCGCCCCGGGGCGGGCGGGGCCGGAGCAGCGGAGGACAGCGAAGGCTCGGGTCCGGTCTCCCGCGAGGGCGCCGCCGCGACGGCCACGGCCACCGCGACGCTGCGCGTGTCCACGCGGCAGGCCGTCTACCTGACGGCCGCGCAGAACTTCGCGCGGGAGGTGCGGCTGCTGCCGCGGCCAGCTGGAGACCGGGGCCGCGCGGGCCGGGCCTCGGTGGACGCGGGCGGGCTCTGACGCGCCGAGGGGCCGTCGTAGTGTCGCCATGCACGACCTGGACGGCCCACCCCGGCGGCGGTCCTACCTCCACCCGGCTCAAGCACGCTGCCGGCCTGCTCGGGCGCTCAGTGGCGTTGAGGGCTCGGCCGGGGGCGCCTTAGGGGTTCGTCAGCACCTCGAGGCCGCCCTCCGCCGTCCCCAGCAGCGCCCGCTCGGTCAGCCCCACGAACAGGCCGTGCTCGACCACGCCCGGGATCCGATTCAGCTCATGGTCGAGCCGCTCGGGGTCGGCGTCGCCTGCGAGCTCGCAGTCCAGCAGCAGGTGGCCCTCGTCGGTCACGAAGGGCTCGCCGTCCTCCCCGAGCCGCAGCTCGGAGTCGGGCAGCAGCGCCGCCAGGCGCCTGCGGGTGTCGCGCCAGGCGAAGCGCACCACCTCCACCGGCAGCCGGAACTCCTCGCCGAGCCGCGTCACGCGTTTGGTGGTCTCGGCCACCACCACGAAGCGGGAAGCCGCGCTCACAACGATCTTCTCGCGCAGCAGCGCGCCCCCGCCGCCCTTGACGAGGCGCAGCTGCGAATCGACCTCGTCGGCCCCGTCGAGGACTAGATCGAGGCGCAGGTCGCCATCGAGCTCGCGGGGTTCGAGCCCCAGCTGCGAGCGCAGCTGCTCCGCGGTGCGCTCTGAGGCGACGACCACTTCGACCGAAGCGCCATCGGGCCAGCGCTCGGCCATGCGCTCCACCACGCGCCAGACGGCCCGTCCAGAGCCCAGCCCGATCGCCATGCCGGGCTCGATGAGCTCCAGCGCGGCGGCCGAGGCGGCATCGCGGGCGGGGGACGAGAACTCCGACACTGCGCCAGCTTCGCACGCATGGCGAGCCGGCGGGCGGCCCGCGGCCAGCGGCCCCGCGCCAAGCGGTCAGGCCTCCTGACGATTCCCGCCGGGGCGGCTACACTTGCTAACAGCAAGTAAGCCACTAACGAAAGTGAAGCTACCCCTAATGGAGACACTTCTTCTGGTTGCGGTCGACGACTCGGTCGTCTTCCCGACCATGACCGTGACGCTCTCCGTCGACGTGGGTGACGAGGAGCGAGTACTGCTGGTCCCGCGCGAGGGCGAGGAGCTTGCCGGCGTGGGCACCGTGGCCGAGGTGGCCGATCGGATCCGCCTACCGGGCGGAGGCCGGGCCGTCGCCCTCGCGGGCCTTCACCGGGGCGTGGCCGGCGCGACGCACACCGACGCGCAGGGCAAGCTGCGCGTGGAGGTCGAGCCGCATCCAGACGACGAGCCCGCGGACGCCAAGGTCCGCGAGCTGGCGCGTGAGTACCGCGTCGTGGTCGAGGAGATCCTCGACCAGCGCGGCGACGACGGGCGCATCGCGGCCTTCCTGCGCTCGATCAGAGAGCCGGGCGCCCTGGCCGACACCGCCGGCTACTCGCCCGATCTCGACTACGCCCAGAAGGTCGAGCTGCTGGCCACGCTCGACGTGACCGAGCGGCTCGGGCTCTCACTGAAGATGCAGCGCGAGCGCCTGGCCGAGATGCAGGTCCGCAACCGGATTCGCGAGGACGTGCAGTCCGGGGCCGAAAAGCAGCAGCGCGAGTACTTCCTGCGCAAGCAGATGGACTCGATCCGCAAGGAGCTCGGCGAGGACGAGGGCTCTTTCGTCGAAGACCTGCGCAAGCAGATCGACGAGGCCGGCATGCCCGACGACGTGCGCGACCAGGCCGAGCGCGAGCTCGGGCGCTTCGAGCGCATGGGCGAGCAGTCGGGCGAGGCAAGCATGCTTCGCACCTACCTCGAGTGGCTGGTGGCGGTGCCGTGGTCCGCGCGATCGGACGAGCGGCTCGACCCCAACCACGCCCGTGAGGTGCTCGATGCCGACCACGCCGGTCTGGAAGACGTCAAGGACCGCATCACCGAGTACATCGCCGTGCGCAAGCTTCGCCACGAGCGGGACGTGAAGGAGGACAGGCGCTCCGGCGCGATCCTCACCCTGATCGGCCCGCCCGGCACGGGCAAGACGTCGATCGGCGAGTCCATCGCCCGCGCCACGGGTCGCGAGTTCGTGCGCATGTCGCTGGGTGGCGTGCGCGACGAGGCCGAGATCCGCGGGCACCGGCGCACGTACATCGGCGCCATGCCGGGCCGGCTCGTTCGTGCCCTGCGCGACGCCGGGACGATGAACCCGGTGATCATGCTGGACGAGGTCGACAAGGTCGGCGCCGACTGGCGCGGCGACCCAAGCTCGGCCCTGCTCGAGGTGCTCGACCCCGCGCAGAACCACTCGTTCCGCGATCACTACCTGGACGTGGAGCTCGACCTCAGCGAGGTCGTGTTCATCGCCACCGCCAACGTGGCGGAGACGATCCCCGCGCCGCTGCTCGACCGCATGGAGGTGGTGCGCTTCGATGGGTACACCGTCGAGGAGAAGGTGGCGATCGCGCGTGACTACCTGTGGCCTCGCCAGCGCGAGCGCAACGGGCTGCGCGAGGACGAGGTGACGGTGAGCGACGAGACTCTGCGCACCGTGGTGTCCGAGTACACCCGCGAGGCGGGCGTGCGCCAGCTCGAGCGCGAGCTCGGGACGGTCCTCAGGAAGACAGCCACGCGGCTGGCTGGTAACTGGGGGGTGACCCGGAGCGAAGCGACGGGTGTAGGGGGGCGGAAGCCCCCCTGGGACATAGACCTCGATGTGGTCCGTGACGCCCTCGGCCGCCAGCGCTTCTGGCAGGAGGCCGCGGAGCGCACGGCGGTGCCCGGCGTGGCTACCGGCCTGGCCTACACGCCGGTCGGAGGCGACGTCCTGTTCATCGAGGCGACCTCGATGAAGGGCAAGGAGGGCTTCGTGCTCACCGGCCAGCTGGGTGACGTCATGAAGGAGTCGGCGCGGATAGCCCTCTCCTACGTGCGCGGGCACGCCGACGAGCTGGGCCTGGACGAGGACACCTTCGCCGAGCGCGAGTTCCACCTCCACGTGCCGGCGGGAGCGATCCCCAAGGACGGGCCCAGCGCGGGCGTGACGATGACGACTGCCCTGGCCTCGCTGCTGAGCGGGCGTCCGGTGACGCATACCGTCGGCATGACCGGCGAGGTGACCCTGCAGGGTCGTGTGCTGCCCATCGGGGGGCTGAAGCAGAAGGTGCTGGCCGCCCATGCGGCCGGGCTGACCGATGTAGTCATTCCCGAGCGAAACCGGGGTGATCTGGACGATGTGCCCGAGGAGGTCCGCGAGGCCATGACCTTCCATCCGGTGATGACCATCGAGGAGGTCCTCGAGGTGGCGCTCGAGCCGGCTCGCGAGCCACTCACCGCCTAGCGAGGACGAGCGAGCACCGTAACCACGGAGCTCGTGCGAGCACCGCACCGACGAATGAGTTAGCGGTCACCGCGGCCAGGTAGGCTGGCCGCGGTGGCACACCCCCTCACAAGACTCGCGATGCTGGTCGCCGGAGCAGGAGCGGGCTGGTACGGCCGAAAGAGGCTGGTCGAGAGCTCGGGCGGCTCGCCGTCCACGCAGGCGCCCTCGCCCGCGAGCACCCCGCCGGCCGCCCCTGTGCCCGCTGCGGAAGGCGCCAACCCCACTCCCGCCGGCCCTCCGGTCGAACCCGAGGTGCCGACCGCCGCAGAGGTCTCCACGCCTGCTGCCGCCGAGCTCCCGCTCACACCCGAGGTGCCGGAGGAGCCGGAGAGCGAGCCGCTGGTGGTGTCGGCCGATCCGGACATCGAGGCCCGAGGGGCGCCGACTCTGGCCGACGAGCCACCCCCGGCAGCCTTCGAGGACGCCCATCAGGAAGGCTGGCAGGACGAGGAGCTGGTCAAGGACCCGGCAGTGATCGAGGAGATCGAGAGCGATCCCGCCACCGAGCCCGATCTCGCCCTCGACGAGGCGGACGAGCCGACTGAGGCCGAAGCGGCTCCCGAGCTCGAGCCCGAAGCGGCCCCCGAGCCCGAGCTGGTCCCCACACTCGAGCCGATTTCCGAGCCCACGCCGGCTTCCCTGCCCGAGCCGCCCCCCGAGCCCGAGGTGGTTCTCGAGCCCGAGCCGGTCCCCGCACCCGAGCCGATTTCCGAGCCCACGCCGGCTCCCGCGACGGCTCCGCCGAGCACCCAGCCCGCTGACGTGACCCGCGTGGTGGACGATCTCCTGGAAGGCCGTCGCGACGACGCCGGGCACGAGCCGATCGAGGACGCCACGCTGGTCGAGGAGGATCCCGACCGGCCCTAGCCGGAGGAGCGCAGCCCGATCGGAGGGGGACCAGCGGGCGAGCACTGCACAGCCTTCCTAGACGGCAGGCCCCCCGATCTGCTTACCTACGCGCTGGTATTGGACCAAGCCGAGTCTCCGTCGCCACCGGTGGCGGGGAGCGGGGGACCCATTGGGGCCGGCAGGCCCCGGGGGCGAATCGCCGCCATCGTGCGGTGTAGCGCATTTCCAGCGCGAGCCCGTCAGCTCACCCCGTAGGCGCATAGGAAACGGAGATCTGGCCCGTGGGGAAGAAGATTGGACTTACGCTGCTTGCCGTGCCCGCGCTCGCGCTCGCGCTCGCCGGCCCCGCCGCGGCTGACGACCCGGTGAAGGGCTCCGCCGGGGGCGGCGTCGGTGCCGGCGCCAGCGACCACACCACCGTGCTGCGAAAGGGCGACTTCGGCCCGGCCGTGACGAAGGTGCAGCGCAAGGTGCGCACCGGCGCGGATGGCATCTTCGGCTCGCAGACCCACAACGCCGTCAAGCGCTTCCAGCGACGCAAGCAACTGGAGGTGGACGGCGTGGTCGGCCCCATCACCCGGCGCGCGCTGCGCCTGCGGGCCTTCAGCTCCGACGACGTGAGCCACCGCGGCCGGTCGCGGGGCAGCAGCGTCCGCCTGCCGCGGGTGCTCAGGCAGATCGCCCAGTGCGAGTCCGGCGGGAACCCGCGCGCGGTCTCGCGCGGAGGCACCTACCGGGGCAAGTTCCAGTTCTCGCGCTCTACCTGGCGCGCGATGGGTGGCAGCGGCGACCCCGCCAAGGCGGCCGAGAGCACCCAGGACCGCCTGGCCCTCAAGCTGTACCGGCGCAGCGGCGTCCAGCCATGGCCCGCCTGCTCGCGCGCGATCCGCTCATAGCGGCGTGTGTAGCGGGCGTTTGAGCCGCCCCGCCGAGGTGTAGGGGAGCAGAGTGCCGACCACTCCGATCCAGCAGCCCGGAAAGCTCGCGTCCCTCTGGCACGAGACCGCCTCTCAGAGCCCGCGGCCGCGGCTCGAGGAGGACCTGCGGGTGGACGTGGCGGTGGTGGGTGGCGGCATCGTCGGGACCACCACCGCGCTGCTGGCGGCCCGCGGCGGCGCCTCGGTGGCCCTGCTCGAGGCGCGGCGCGTGGGATCGGGTGCGAGCGGGCTGAACACCGCGAAGCTCTCGTCGCTGCACGGGCTCACCTACTCGACGCTGGCGGGCTCGCAGGGCGAGGAGCTCGCGCGTCTGTACGGCGAGGCCAACCAGGAGGGGATCGAGCGCGTGGCAACGCTCTGCTCGGAGCTCAGCATCGACTGCGAGCTGCAGCGAAAGCCGCATTTGGTCTACAGCCAGGACCGCGGTGAGCGCGAGGCGATCGAGAAGGAGGCCGACCTTGCCCGCCGACTGGGCCTCCCGGCGACCTTCACGCGCGAGACCGACCTGCCGTTCGAGGTGGCCGCCGCCGTGGAGTTCGCCGACCAGGCCGAGTTCCATCCGCTTCGCTACCTCGAGGGGCTGGCCGACAGCGCCGCCGAGGCCGGCGTGGCCGTGCACGAGGACTCGCTGGTCGACGGCGTCGACTTCGGCGACCCGGTGCGCGTGCGCACTCAGCACGGCCCCGCGGTGCTCGCCCGCCACGTGGTGCTCGCCACCCACATCCCCTTCCTCACACGCGGCCTCTACTTCGCCCGGTCTCATCCCGAGCGCTCGTACGTGGTGGCCGGGCGGCTGGCCGAAGGCGAGGGGCCGGCGGCGATGTACCTCTCCACCGAGTCGCCCACCCACTCGATCCGGATGCACGAGACCGGCGGCGAACGCTGGCTGCTCGTGGGCGGCGAGGGCCACAAGACCGGCCAAGGTGACGGGCGCTCGAGCTACGAGCGGCTGGCCGCGTGGACCCGCGAGCGATTCGGGCTCGAGGAGATCGAGCTGCGCTGGGGCAGCGAGGACCACATCTCCGCCGACGGCGTGCCCTTCGTGGGTCCTGTGGACCCGGGCACGTCCAACGTGTGGGTGGCGACCGGGTTTCGCAAGTGGGGCCTGGCCATGGGCACTGCGGCAGCCGAGGTGCTCGCCGAAGGCGTTGCCGGGCGCGAGCACCGCTGGACGCGCCTGTTCGACACCGCTCGGCTCAGGCCTCGCGCCGCGGCCGCCTCGTTCGTCAAGGAGAACGCCAACGTCGGGCTGCGCTTCCTCGCCGACCGCGTGGCCAAGCGCGGCAGCGTGGAGGACATCCCACCAGGCGAGGGCGCCGTCGTCGGCGCCGGCCTCGGCCAGCGGGCGGTCTACCGCGACGAGCAGGGGGCGCTCCACCACCTGTCTGCCCGCTGCACGCACCTGGGCTGCATCGTCAGCTGGAACGGAGGCGACGGGACCTGGGACTGCCCCTGCCACGGTGGGCGCTTCGCCCCCCACGGCGAGGTGCTCGAGGGGCCGCCGGTGCACCCGCTCGAGCCCAAGCCGCGCGGCTGAGGCACACCGCGGTCAGTCCCTCTGCGAGGCGGTCAGTCCGGCAGCGAGGCGAGGGCCACGAACCAGTCGAGCGCCTCCGGGTTGGCCAGCGAGTCGCGGCTGGCCGCCTTCTCGGGGTCCTCGCCCATGAGGATCCGCTTGACCGGCACCTCGAGGACCTTGCCGCTGAGCGTGCGCGGCACCTCGTCGATCTGGTGCACCGAGTTGGGCACGTGGCGCGGGGAGCAGTCCTCGCGCACGCGCGCGCGAATCGCCTTCACCAGGTCGTCGTCAAGCTCAGAGCCCTCGCGCAGGACCACGAACAAAGGCATGTCGTCCTCGTGGCCCTCGCGCGGCAGGTCCACAACCAGGGCGTCGGTCACGTCGTCCACCGCCAGCACCGCCCGGTAGATCTCGCTGGTGCCCATGCGCACCCCGCCGCGGTTGATCGTGGAGTCCGATCGCCCGTAGATGATCGCCGTGCCGCGCTCGGTTATCTCGATCCAGTCGCCGTGACGCCACACGCCGGGGTAGTGATCGAAGTAGCTCTCGCGCAGCCGCGAGCCGTCCTCGTCGCCCCAGAAGAAGACCGGCATCGAGGGCATGGGCTGGGTGATCACCAGCTCGCCGACCTCGCCGACCAGCGTGTTCCCGTCTTCGTCCCAGGCCTCGACCGCGCAGCCCAGCGCACGCCCCTGCATCTCTCCGCGGTGGACCGCCAAGACGGGCACCCCGCCCACGAAGGCCGTGCACACGTCGGTGCCGCCGCTGGTGGAGAACAGCCAGGTGTCCTCGCCGAGCTTGTCGTAGACCCAGCCGAAGCCCTCGGGCGAGAGGGGCGAGCCGGTGCAGCCAACGGCGTCCAGCGCGCTGAGGTCGCGTCCCCGCGCCGGCTCAACCCCCTCCTTCATCGAGGCTGCGATGAACGCGGCGCTGGTGCCGAAGGTGGTCACGCCGGTGTCGGCGGCCAGCTCCCACAGCACCTCGCCCGCGGGGTTGCCGTCGTAGAGCACGATCGAGGCGGGCGTGAGCAGCACGCCCACCAGGAAGTTCCACATCATCCAGCCGGTGGTGGAGAACCAGAAGACGCGGTCGCCCTCCTGGGCGTCGAGGTGCAGGTGCATCTTCTTGAGGTGCTCGAGCAGGATGCCGCCCTGCCCGTGGACGATCGACTTGGGCAGGCCAGTGGTACCGCTCGAGTACAGGATCCAGAGCGGGTGGTCGAAGGGCAGCTGGGCGAACTCCAACTGGCCGGCCACATCGCCGAGAAAGCCCGCGTCCCAGCCGGTGCCGCCGAGGTAGCCGAGCTCGACCTTCTCCGCCCCGGTCTCCCTGGCGATGCCGTCGACCACCTCGCGGCGGTCGTAGTCCCTGCCGCCGTAGCGGTACCCATCCACCGCCAGCAGGACCTCCGGCTCGATCTGCGAGAAGCGGTCGACCACGCTGCGGGCGCCGAACTCCGGCGCCGCGCTCGACCAGATCGCGCCGAGCGAGGCGCTGGCCAGGAAGGCGGCGACCGTCTCGGGGATGTTCGGCATGTAGGCGACCACGCGGTCGCCCTCACCGACGCCGCGCGCCTGCAGGCCGGCGCGGATGCGGGCGGTCTGGTCGGTCAGGTCTCCCCAGGTCCACTCGCCGGGGTTCCGCAGCTCCGACGCGTGGCGGATGGCCACCTCGTCGG
>JACCZR010000257.1 GCA_013695855.1 Thermoleophilaceae bacterium | reverse complement strand
GAAGCGCAGCGAGTCGAGCACCGCGATCGGCCGGGCGCCCACCGCGAAGACGTCGCGCAGGATGCCCCCCACTCCCGTGGCCGCTCCCTGGAAGGGCTCTACCGCGCTCGGGTGGTTGTGGGACTCGACTTTGAAGGCCACGGCCAGGCCGTCCCCGACGTCCACGGCCCCGGCGTTCTCGCCGGGGCCCATCAGCAGGTGAGTGCCCTCGGTGGGCAGCGAGTCCAGCAGCTTCTTCGAATGCTTGTAGGCGCAATGCTCGGACCACATGAGCGAGAAGACGGCCAGCTCCAGCGCATTGGGCTCACGGCCGAGCTTCTCGACGATGCCGTCGTACTCGGCGTCGGTGAGCCCCAACTCCCGGTGATGGGCCGCCGCGGTGCTTCGCTCCTCCCGCGGCCTCTCGGTCACGCCGCTGCGGGCTCGCGCGCCAGCGAAGCGAAGATCAGGCCACCGTCCTGGGAGCCCGTGAGCGGGTCCACTGCGTGCTCGGGGTGCGGCACCAGCCCGAAGACGTTCCCCTCGCGGTTGGACACCCCCGCGATGTCGCGCAGCGAGCCGTTGGGGTTGTGACCGGGCGCATAGCGGAGGATGATCTGCCCGTGTGCGTCCAGCTCGTCGAGCATCTCTTCTGGCGCGTAGTAGCGCCCCGCCCCGTGCTTGACCGGGATCGAGAGACGATCCCCGACGCCGGCCTCGTGGGTGAACCGGGTGTCGGCGTTGACCACCTCGAGGTCGACCTGGCGGGCGACGAATCGCCGCCCCGAGTTGGGCAAGAGGGCACCCGGGAGCAGCCCCGCCTCGCAGAGCACCTGAAAGCCGTTGCAGATGCCGAGGACGGTCCCACCCGCGGCCGCGAACTCCGCCACCGCCTCCATCACCGGCGAGAAGCGCGCGATCGCTCCCACGCGTAGGTAGTCGCCGTAGGAGAAGCCCCCGGGGACCACCACGGCGTCCGCGCCGCGCAGCTCGGGGTCGCCGTGCCAGAGCAACTCGGCGTCGGCGAAGCGGCGGCAGGCCTGCAACGCGTCGACCTCGTCGCAGGAGCCGGGGAACCGAACCACGCCGAACCTCATGGTGGGATTACCTCCGCGGGGCATCCAGCCCCGCGTCCTGATCGTGACTTTCGATGGAGACCACCTCGTAGTCCTCGATCAGCGGGTTGGCAAGCAGCCGCTCGCACATCTCGGGCACGCGTGAAGCGTCCTCGACGTCGAGCTCCACCAACCGCCCGACGTGCACGTTGGCCACCCCCTCGAAGCCCAGCGCCGGGAGCGCTCGCTCGACGGCCTGGCCCTGAGGGTCGAGGATGCCCTCCTTGGGGCGGATGAGCACTCGCGCGCGCGGCACTAGCTGGGTTCGAGCGAGCGGTGGTCGGCCGGCCGACTCCCGGCCTGCGCTCCTCCGCTGGGCGCGGCGCCGCTTCGCCGCAGCCAGCCGTCCAGCGGCTCGCCGGCGATGCGCTCGTAGGCGTCGCGGTAGCGCTCGCGCGTCCCGGAGACCACGTCCTCGGGGAGCTCGGGAGCGGGCGGAGCCTTGTCCCAGCCCGAGCCGGCGGCCCAGTCGCGCACGTACTGCTTGTCGAAAGAGGGCTGGCCGCGGCCGACCTCGTAGCCGTCGGTGGGCCAGAAGCGCGACGAGTCGGGGGTCAGCATCTCGTCGCCGACCACGATCCGGCCGCTGCGGTCGCGGCCGAACTCGAACTTGGTGTCGGCCAGGATGATCCCACGCGCGCGTGCGTGGACGGCCGCGCGGGCATAGAGCCCTATTGACAGCCGCCGCAGGTCCTCGAGCGCCTCGCGGTCGCCGATCCGCTCTTCCTCGAGAATCTCGACGGCGCGGTCGAAGCTCACGTTCTCGTCGTGGTCGCCCACCTCGGCCTTGGTGGCGGGGGTGAAGATCGGCTCGGGCAGCTGCTCGGACTCCTCGAGGCCCTCGGGCAGCTCGATGCCGCAGACCGCCCCGGTGGACTGGTAGTCCTTCCAGCCCGATCCGGTGATGTAGCCGCGGACAACGCACTCGATGGGGAACATCTCCAGGCGCTCGACCAGCAGCGCGCGCCCGCGGACTTCGTCGGGCACGTCGCGGTAGGAGATGACGTGGTTGGGGACCAGGTCCTCGGTGCGCCCGAACCAGAAGTCCGACAGCCCGGTGAGCACCGCTCCCTTGTCGGGAATCGGG
>JACCZR010000252.1 GCA_013695855.1 Thermoleophilaceae bacterium | reverse complement strand
CCGGTAGGCGACCCGGTAGCCCGGGGCGCTCGTCATCAGCTCGCGCGGCGGACCCTGGGCGAGGATCACGCCGTCCTTGACGATCGCGACGCGGTCGGCCAGCGCCTGCGCCTCATAGAGATAGTGGGTAGTGAGGAGCACGGTCTTGCCGAGGTCCTTGAGGGTGTCGATCACGCCCCACGCGGCACGCCGGGCGGCCGGGTCGAAGCCGGTCGTGGGCTCGTCGAGGAACACGAGCTCAGGGTCGCCCACCAGGGCCAGGGCCAGGTCCAGCCGGCGGCGCTGCCCGCCCGAGAGCTCTCGGGCGCGGGCATCGCCCTGCTCCTCCAGGCCCACGAGCGCGATCGTCTCCGCCGGGTCGCGCGGTGACGGGTAGGCCTTGGCGAAGTGCTCGACGGCCTCGCGGACGGTGACCCGCGGGTACAGGCCCGAGCTCTGGAGCACGATTCCGACCCTCTCCTGAAGGCGACGGTCGCGGCGCCCGGGGTCGTGGCCGAGTACCCAGACCTCGCCGCCCGAACGCCGCCGAAAGCCCTCGAGGATCTCCACCGTGGTGGTCTTGCCGGCCCCATTGGGCCCCAGCAGGCCGTACACCTCGCCAGGCTGGACGGCGAACGAGAGGCCCTGCACCGCCTCCACGGAGCCGTAGCGCTTGCGCAGGTCGGTCACCTCTATTGCGAAGGAGCGCAGGCCGGGCGTTGGCCGGCCGAGCACCGCTCGCTCATCGTCACTCGCAGGCACCCGGCAAGTCTGGCAGCCGGCCACGGGCTATTTCACCTCTCGTTAAGCAATGGCTAAGGGCCTGCGGAGGATGGGATTTTTGGGGCACACCTCGCGTACTGTCCCGTGCCGCATGGCACTAACGGAGGGGTGTGCCCCGGGTGGCTGAGGGGGACCGCTCGGGGATCGGGAAGGTGGGACGCGTCCTCGCGTTGGGCGCGATCGTCGCTGCCGTCGTGCTCGTGGCCCTCGTCCTCTTCAGCGGGGACGGCGGCTACCAGGTGACCGCCCGCTTCCAGAACGCCGCGCAACTGGTGCCGGGCAACGAGGTCTACGTGGGCGGCGTGCCGGCCGGATCGGTAAAGGACATCCAGATCACCCAGGACGGCCAGGCCGATGTCAAGGTGCAGATGACCGACAAGTACGCGCCGCTGCGCCAGGGCACCCGCGCGATCATCAAGCAGCGCTCGCTGTCGGGCATAGCCAACCGGTATGTGGACATCGAGGTGGGCGGCGGTACGAACAAGGCGATCGCGCCGGGGGGCCGGATAGGGCCCCAGTCGACCGAGACCGCGGTCGAGCTCGACGAGCTGTTCAACCTCTTCGACCCGGTTGCCCGCGTGGCCGTTCAGGACTTCTTCGAGGGCACCGACAAGATGGTCCGCGGCAAGGGACAGGAGCTCAACCGCGGCATCAAGTACCTCAACCCGACGCTGTCCACCTCGCGCCGGCTGTTCCGCGAGCTGACCCGCGACGAGCGTCTGCTCGCGCGCTTTCTGATCGACTCGGGCCGGCTGACCAACACCCTCTCCGACCGCCGGACCGAGCTGACCGGGCTGGTGCGCAACCTCAACGGCACCTTTGGGGCGCTCGCCAGCCAGAAGGGCGCGCTGACCGAGTCGATCGAGCGCCTGCCGCCGTTCATGCGCCGGGCCAACACCACCTTCCTGAACCTGCGCGCCGCGCTCGATGACGTCGATCCCCTCGTCGACGCCTCCAAGCCGGTGGCGCGACGCCTCCAGCCCTTCCTGCGTGAGGCCCGCGGGCTGGCCCGGGATGGCGAGCCCACCCTGCGCGACCTCTCGCGCACGATCAAGCGCAAGGGGCGCTCGAACGACCTGATCGAGCTGGTCAACAGCTTCCCGCCGCTGGCGAGCACCGCGCTCGACACGAAGCGAATCAACGGCGCCCCGCGCCGGGGCGCCTTCCCGGAGGCCTCCCAGGCGATGCGGCGCTTCCAGCCGACCGCGGCCATCGGGCGCCCTTACACCAACGACCTGCTCGGGTGGTTCGACGACTTCTCGGCCACCGGCGCCTACGACGCCCTCGGTGACTTCTCCCGGGCGGGCATCTACTTCGACGAGGTGCTCGCGACCGCCGGCGGCCTGTTCCCGAACGCAAGCAGCCCGCCCAAGCTGGGCTCTTTCAAGAAGTGCCCGGGTGCGGCGGAGACCATCGTGCCCGACCGCAGCAACGTCCCCACCCCCGAGGAGCAGTCCTTCCTGCAGTGCAGCGAGGCCGACCGCGCCTTCCCACCGGGCAGCGGCGGATGAGGCGCATCGTGGCCACCGTCGTGATGCTCGCTCTCGCCGTGAGCGGCTCCGTCGTGCTCACCGGGGCTTTGGGCGCAAAGAAGAAGCAGACCTTCAAGGTCGTCTTCGACAACGCCTTCGGCCTCACTCAGGACGGCGACTTCAAGATCGCCGGCGTGCGCGCGGGCAAGACCAGCCGGTTCTCGGTGTCCAAGGAGCGCCCGCGCAAGGCGGTGGTCGAGGTGCAGCTGTCGGTGAAGGGGGTGGGCAAACTGCGCGAGGACTCGCTGTGCGACATCAAGCCGCAGTCGCTGATAGGCGAGTACTTCGTCGACTGCCGCGAGGGCAAGGGCAAGCCGCTTGCCGACGGCGCCACGCTGCCGGTCAGCCGCACGAGCTCGACGATCCCGATCGACCTCGTGAACAACGTCCTGCGCCTGCCCTACCGCGAGCGCCTGCGGCTGATCATCGGCGAGCTGGGCACGGGCCTGGCCGGCCGCCCGCAGGACCTGGCCGAGGTGCTGCGTCGCGCGCACCCCGGACTGCGCGAGACCTCCAGGACGCTGAACATCCTGTCGGGCCAGCGCCAGGTGATCAACCAGTTCATCGGCGACGCCGGGACGGTGGTGGCCGAGCTCGACAACCGCAAGGCCGACGTGAGCCGCTGGGTCACCGAGGCCGCCGACGCCGCGGAGATCGCCTCCACGCGGCGAGCGGACCTGCGCCGGGACTTCCAGCTGCTGCCGCGCACCCTGGCCGAGCTGAGGCCCTACATGGTGCAGCTGCGCCGCCTGGCCAACGAGCAGATCCCCACCCTGCAGGACCTGCGCACCGCGGCGCCGGATCTCAACCGGCTGCTCGCGCGCCTCGGGCCCTTCGCCGACGCTTCGCGGCCCGCGTTCCGCGCGCTGGGGCGAACCTCGCGCTCGGGCATCGCGGCGCTGCGCGAGACCCGGCAGGAGGTCGCCGCCCTTCAAAAGCTCGGCCGCGACATCCCCGGCTTCTCCAAGCCGTTGCGCCAGTTCCTGCAGACGATGGACGACCGCAAGCGCTCGGTCGAGCCCGATCCGCGCGCCGTGGCCACCGCGCCGCCCGCGCCCGACAAGACGGCCAACTCCGGCAAGGCGGGCGAAAACGGCTTCACCGGGTTCGAGGCCTTCTGGAACTACATCTACTGGCAGGCGCTGGCGATCAACGGCCGCGACTCCAAGGGCCACATGCTGCGGATCAGCGCCTTCCCCGGGCCCTGCGCCGAGTACCGGGCCACCGACAGGGGCGCCGAGGATGTATTCAAGGAGTGCTCGCAGGCCCTAGGCCCGAGCCAGCCAGGTCTCGGCGGCCAGCCCGACCCGACCGCCGCCGCCTCGGCTTCCTCGCGTGAGGCCAAGTCGAAAAACCGGCGCCCGCGCGACGCGGACGCCCGCGAGGCCAAGCCCGAGCAGCCCGGCGCGAACGCCCAGGGAGAGCCGGCCCGCTCCCCGCTGACACCCGAGGGGGTTCAGCGCCGTGCGTCCGGGGTGCTCGACGAGCTGCTGGGCGGCGTTCTGGAGTCCGGGCCAAGCGCCCCCGCGCGGCTCGAAGGCACGCCTCAGGCGCCGCGGCAGTCCGCGGGCAGTGAAGAGATGCTCCTCGACTACCTCCTAAAGCCATGAGCAGGCGCCGCCAGGCGGCAGGCGCCATCGTGGCCAGCCCGGTGCTGGTGGGAGCGGTCACGCTCCTGGTGATCATCGTCGCGGTGTTCATCGCCTACGGCGCGAACTCCGGGCTGCCGTTCGTGCCCACCTACGACCTCAAGGTCGAGCTGCCGAGTGGCGCGAAGCTGGTGAAGGGCAACGAGGTGCGCGTGGGCGGCTTTCGGGTGGGGGTCGTGGAGACCATCGGCGCCACCCGGCGCGAGACCGGCACCACCGGCGAGGACCCGGAGACGGTGGCGCTGGTCAACCTCAAGCTGGACAAGACCATCGAGCCCGTATCCAAGGACACCTCCTTTACCGTGCGCCCGCGCTCGGCGCTGGGCCTGAAGTACGTGGAGGTGGTGCCCGGGCGCTCGCAGAAGATGTTCGCCCCCGGTGACACCGTCAAGCTGGGCAACGGGGCAGTCGCCGCCCAGCCCCCTACGGAGCTCGAGGACGTGCTGTTGACCTTCGACGCCCAGACGCGCGAGGCCTCGAAGGTCGGTCTGGAGGGCTTCGGATCGGGGCTCGCCGGCCGCGGGCAGTCGATCAACGAGGCCATCGAGCAGCTCAACCCGTTCCTGCGCCACCTGACCCCGGTCATGCGCAACCTGAGCGATCCCGACACCGAGCTCGAGGGCTTCGTGCGGGGCCTCGGCCGCGCCGCCGGCGAGGCGGCCCCGGTCGCCTCCACCCAGGCCGCCCTGTTCGGGAACATGGCCGACACCTTCGCGGCCATCACGCGCAGCCCGGCCGCCCTGCAGGACTCGATCTCCGAGGGCGTGCCCACCCAGGTTCAGGCCATCTCCTCCTTCCGCTTCCAGCAGCCCTTCCTGGCGGACTTCGCCGACCTCTCGCGCCGCCTGCGCCCCGCAGCGCAGGAGCTGCCACGCTCGCTGCCGCCGCTCAACCGCGCCCTGCTCGTGGGTCGTGACGTGCTGCCGCGCACCGTCTCCTTCTCCAACGGCCTGCGCTCGGTGTTCGACGCGCTGGACGACCTGGGCGAGAACCCCAACACCCTGCTCGCCATCAACGACCTCGACCTGACCGTCCGGGCGGGCCGGCCGGGGCTCGACTTCGTGACGCCCTACCAGACGGTCTGCAACTACGCGGTCTACTTCCTCAACCCGCTCGGTACCCACATCTCCGCGGAGACCGGGGGCGGCACTCTGCAGCAGGTGCAGCTCAAGTTCGCGAACCCCACGCAGCGCAACAGCCTCATGTCCCGCAGCGCCTCGCGGCCGGTCGACGTGGAGCCGGGTCAGGACAACAAGCAGGCAGGCCAGAACCCGCCGGCCGCCCTGCACGTCAACAACCCCGACTCCCCGGCGGTGGACGCCAACGGCAACGCCGACTGCCAGACCGGCCAGACCGGCTACGTCGACCGCTTCGTGCAGAACGGCCGCTACGGCCCCAACGACCGCGGCGGGCGCAAGACCGTCCTCTCCCCGAACCTCCCCGGCCTGCGCGGTGGCACCTTCAAGTCGCGCCAGCTCGGCATCGACAACGTCGACGACGTGCCCTGATGGCCCTCTTCAGGAGATCCAAGCAGCAGCGGCGCCGCTCGATGTCCACCTTCCGGGCCGGCCTGATCGCCCTCGCCCTCATCTCGCTGCTCGCCTACTTCGGTTTCACGAAGTCCAACCCGTTCGCCTCGCCGGAGCAGGTCACCGCGGTGTTCGAGAACGCGAACGGGCTCAAGCCCAAGTCGCCCGTGCGCATCGCCGGCGTGGAGATGGGCAAGGTCAAGAAGGTCGTCGGGATCCCCGGCGCCACAGGCGCGGCCGAGGTGACGATGGAGGTCAAGGACAACGCGCTGCCGCTGCACACCGACGCCGAGGCCAAGATCCGCACGCGCATCTTCCTCGAGGGCAACTTCTTCGTGGACATTCGCCCGGGCACGCCCTCCGCGCCGATCCTGCCCAAGGGCGAGCCGATCCCCATGCGCCAGACCTACTCGCCGGTCCAGTTCGGCGACGTCCTGCGAGTTCTGCAGTCCGACGTCCGCGGCGACCTGCGCACCCTCCTCGCCGAGTTCTCGCTCAAGGGCCTGGGAGGGGGAGGCGCCGAGGCCTTCAACCGCACCATCGACTTCATGGAGCCGGCCTACAAGAGCACGGCGCTGGTCAACGACGCCCTGCTCGGCGAGAACCCCGACCGCGACCTCCAGCGCGTGCTGCGCGGCCAGCAGCGCGTGGCCGCCGCCCTCACCGTCGACCCGGCCGCGCTGCAGGGCCTCGTGACCAACATCAACACCACGGCGGGGGCGCTCGCCCGTGAGGACGTGTCGCTGGCGGCCTCGATCCCGGCTCTGCGCGACCTGCTGCGCACGGGCTCGCCCGCTCTGGCCTCGTTGAACGACGCGCTGCCGTCCCTGCGGCAATTCGCGGTGGAGGCGCTTCCGGGCGTGCGCTCGACCCCGCGCACCATCGACGCCGCGCTGCCCTTCCTCCGCCAGACGCGCCTGCTCTTTCGCCGGCCTGAGCTGCGTGGCTTCACCGCCCAGACGCGCCGTCAGATCCCGCGCCTGGTCACGCTGAACCGCCGCCTGAGGCCGCTGCTGGGCGAGGCGCGAGAGCTCTCCTCCTGCGCCAACAACACGGTGCTGCCCTATCTGGAGAGCCCGATCGACTCGACCGAGGCGGGCAACGACATGCAGGAGGTGCGCCGCCAGATCAACCGCAGCTTCGTGGGGCTTGCGGGCGAGAGCCGCACCAACGACGCCAACACGCCCTGGTTTCGCATCGGCGCAGTCTCCCCGACCAACCTGACCGGCCCAACCGGGCGGGTGGAGCCGCTCCCGCCGGTCGGCGCGAACACACCGCCATCCCATCGCCCCGACGTCCCCTGCGAGACCCAGGTGCCGCCCGACCTCGCGGCCCCCGGCGCCCCCGGCGGCAGCTTCAACACCTTCAACGACGCCGCGCGGCGGGCCAGGACCGCCAAGGTCCAGAAGTACTTCAGGTCGGACAAGTTCAAGAAGATGGCCGAGCGCGCCAGCCGGCGTGGTCAGAAGAAGGGCGCGAAGCGGTGAAGCAGGCCGTTCGCAAATACCTGGGCTCGGTCCTGGCGCTGCTCGGGATGATCGTCATCTCGCTGCTCGTGGCGGGCTACATCCTGTCCAACCAGCGCTTCCGCTTCCCGCTGATCTCCGAGAAGCCCCAGATCGTCAAGGTCGAGCTCGAGAACGCTCAAGCGGTGACCCCGGGACAGGGCCAGACGGTGCGTGTGGCCGGCGTGCAGGTCGGGGACATCGGCAAGGTGGCGCTCGAGGACGGCCGGGCGGTGGTCGAGATGCAGATCCGGCCCGAGTACCGGGGGCTGATCCGCCAGGACGCGACCGTGCTGCTGCGGCCCAAGACCGGGCTAAAGGACATGTTCCTGGAGGTCGACCCCGGCGAGGGCAAGGCGGTGCCCGAGGAGGGCCGTGTCCAGCTGGCCAACACCGCCCCCGACGTGGACCCCGACGAGATCCTCTCGGTGCTCGACGGCGACACGCGCGACTACCTCAAGCTGCTGATCGGGGGCGCGGGCAAGGGCCTCGAGGGCCGTGGCGAGGACCTGCGCCAGACCTTCAAGCGCCTCGAGCCGCTGCATCGCGACCTGGCGGCGGTGAACACCTCGGTGGCGCGCCGGCGCACCAGCCTCAAGCGTCTCATCAGCGACTACGGCTCGCTCATGGAGGAGCTGTCGACCAAGGACGAGGACCTCACCCGGCTCGTCAGGGCCGGCAACGACACCTTCTCCGCGCTGGCCGCGGAGGAGTCGAACCTCTCGGCCACCGTGCGCCGCCTGCCCGGCGCGCTGCGCGAGACCGAGCGCACGCTCGGCAGGGTGGACACGCTCGGCGGCGAGCTTCGCCCCACGCTCGACTCCCTGCGCCCCTCGTTCCGCCGGCTGGACGAGACCAACGCCGCGGTGCTGCCCTTCGTGCGCGAGGCCGAGCCCATCGTCCGCACGCAGATCAGGCCGTTCGCCCGCATCGGCCAGCCCTACCTGCGCCGGCTGGGAAGCGCCGCGCGTGGGTTGTCGGCGGCCGCCCCCGACCTCACGACCTCGATCGACGAGGTCAACCGCTTCCTGAACATAGGCGCCTTCAACCCGATCGGGCGCCAGCGCCGCTCCCAGGGCAACAACCCGCGCGAGGGGTTGCTGTACTGGCTCGCCTGGACCGCCCAGAACGGCGTCTCCCTGCACAACACGGCCGACGCGCAGGGCGTGCGCCGCCGCCTGACGCTCTGTGGCCTGAGCACGGATACCGCCGTCGACCTGATCGGGAAGGGGGTGCTCGACGCCCTCGCCGAGCAGGTGGTCACCATTCCTCAGCTCGGGGGCGTCCTAAGCACCGTCGGGGCGTCCGGCTTTGGGACCTGCGAGTTCCAGAAGGTGCCCGGCGGATGATCAAGCAGACGCCCAGCCTCGGCCGGATGGTCGCGATGGTCCTGTTCACGCTCTCCTGCGTGGGGGTCCTGCTGTTCCTCTGGCTGGCCTTTGGCGGCTCGGTGCCGCTGCGGCCCGAGAGCTACCGCGTGACCGTGGTGGTGCCCGAGGCCACGACCCTCGTCGAGGAGGCCGACGTCCGCCTGGCCGGCGTGAACATCGGCAAGGTCAAGAAGCGCTCACTCGACAAGGGCGCCGCTCGCTCGCGCGTCGAGCTGGAGATCAAGCCCAAGTACGCGCCGATCCCGCGCGACAGCAAGGCGATCCTGCGTCAGAAGACGCTTCTCGGCGAGGCCTTCATGGAGCTCACCCCGGGCAACAGGCGAAATGGGATGCTCGAAGACGGCAGTCAGCTCAACGCCCAGAACGTCGAGAGCACCACCGAGCTGGACGAGATCTTCCGCATCTTCGACGTGCCCACCCGACGCTCGTTCCGCCGCTGGGTGCAGGAGGGCTCGACCGTGGTGGCGGGCGACTACCCGCAGGACTTCAACGACGCCCTGGGCAACCTCGCGCCCTTCGCCACCGACGGCTCGAAGCTGCTGCGCATCCTCGACGATCAGGAGATCGCCGTCCGGCGGACCATCAAGCACACCGGTCGGGTGTTCAACGCGCTGGCGGCCGAGGAGGGCCAGCTGCGCGGCCTGATCACCAACGGCAACGAGACCTTCGAGGCGCTGGCCTCGCGCGACGAGTCCCTTGCCCAGACCTTCGAGGTCCTGCCCACCTTCCTGCGCGAGACGCGCACCACCCTGCGCCGCCTGGACCGCTTCGCGGTCAACACGCGCCCGCTGGTCAACGACCTCAAGGGCCCGGCCGACGACCTTGGGCCCACGGTCCGCGACCTGGGTGACCTCGCGCCCGACCTCGAGAAGA
The DNA here is from genome assembly GCA_013695855.1 of Thermoleophilaceae bacterium. Lineage (GTDB taxonomy): Bacteria > Actinomycetota > Thermoleophilia > Solirubrobacterales > Thermoleophilaceae > JACCZR01. The sequence continues at coordinate 617 of JACCZR010000252.1, read as the reverse complement.
CCCTGCGCGACTTCAACCCGCTCATCCGAGCCTCGCGGCGCGGTCTGCCCGCCGGCGCGCGCACCATCCGCGGCCTGAACCCGGTGGTCGACGCCACTCACAGGCTGTTCCCCGAGCTGAGCCCGGTGCTGGCCGACTTGAGCTACAACGCCCCCGGCGTGGCGCGCTTCTTGAACTTGGGCGGCGGAGCCCTGGCGGCCGACGGCGGTCAGAGCTACGCCGACGGGGTCAAGCAGCGCGAGCACCGCCTGCCACAGATCGCGATGATCGACGCTCAGAGCTTCCGGCAGCTGAGGACGCGTCCCACGGACGACCGCGGCAACGCCTACCCCGCGCCCAACGCGTACAAGCGCTCCGTCCCCCTGGGGGCGCTGGAGACCGGCGACTGCGACAACGTCGGCGGCGGCCAGCGCGATCCCAACGACGGCCTGTTCGCGCCCATCATCCCCAACTTCCCCGTCCAGATCGAGGCCTCGCCGCCCTGCTTCGTGCAGCCGCCGTCGCTGTTGGATGGCCGCCAGTTCCCCAAGCTCGAGCGCGGCAAGGCAAAGGTCACCGGGCCGCCGGAAGGCACCGCCGGCACGCGGCCGGCCACCCCGTGAGCGTCTCGCGCCGCG
>JACCZR010000244.1 GCA_013695855.1 Thermoleophilaceae bacterium | reverse complement strand
CTTCAGCCACATCCTCAAGGCGACCCAGCGACTCCCCTGGTCGCTCGGCCCCGAGCGCGAAGCAGGCATCGCCGAGGTCGAGCGCCGGGCTGCCGAGCGCAATCTCCCGACGATCCGCTGGCCCGAGGGCTGGCCCGCTCAGACCATCCCCATGCCTGGCCTGCGGGCCGCCACCTTCGCCGCGGAGATCGGCAAGTCGGTCTCCTTCTCCCTCGCTGCCTTCCGACAGCTCTTCCTCGCCGGCCGGCCCATGAACGAGCTCGACAACGTCCTGCTCGCCGGCGCCGCCTGCGAGCTGCACCCCAACGCCATCAAGGCCGCCCTCAAGCGCGACTCGATCAAGCAGAAGCTCACCGACGCCACGAACGAGGCCCTGGAGCGCGGCGTGACCGGAGTCCCTACCGTGGCGGTCGGTGATGAGCTCTTCTGGGGAGACGACCGGCTCGAGGACGCGGCGGCGGCGCTGAGGTGACCGGCACTCCGCCAGAGCTGAAGCCGACCAGGGAGCTCGCCGAGCAGCTCGGCGGCGTGCTGCGCGGCGCCCGCTACAACACCGGCGGGCTCATGGTGGCCCTCGGCGGCGAGATCACCACGTCGAAGCTGAAGGCGCCGGTGCAGGACCGCCGCCTCGGCGACGAGCACCTCGCCCAGCTCGCGCGTCTGTTCCTGCTCGGCGTGCCGGTCGAGACAGAGACGGCGCGGCGGGCGCTCGTGCCCGCCGACCTCGACGAGCTCACCGAAGCCGGGCTCTTGCACCAAGAGGGCGGCACGGTCAAGGGCGCCATCCGCGTCACCCCCTACGCCGGCCTGCTCCTGGCCCACGACTCCGACAGCGCCGAGCACCTGCACTCCGACATCGTGACCGGCGTCAACCAGGCGGCCAAGACACTCGCGAGCCTGACCCCTCGCGAGGAGGTGTCCACCGCACTGGACATCGGCACCGGCAACGGCCTGCAGGCGCTGCTGGCCGCCGTGCACGTAGACCACGTGGTGGCCACCGACGTCAACGTGAGGGCCCTCGGCTTTACCGAGCTGAGCGCGACGCTCAGCGGCCTGACGAATATCGAAGTACGAGCGGGCAGCCTCTACGAGCCGGTGCAGGGCGAGCGCTTCGACCTCGTGGTCTGCAACCCGCCCTACGTGATCTCGCCGGACACGCGCTTCGTCTACCGCGACGGCGGCATGCGCGGGGACGACATGACCAAGCTCGTCCTGACCCAGATGCCCGAGCACCTCAACGAGGGCGGCCTCGCGCAGATGCTCGGCAACTGGGTTCACGCCGAGCACGAGCAGTGGTCGGCCCCCGCGAAACGTTGGCTCGAGGGCAGCGGGTGCGACGTGCTGCTGCTCCACCACGCGAGCGTCGACCCGCTCAACTACGCCGAGACGTGGATCAAGGCGGCCGCCGCCACCGAGCCCAAGGACTTCCCCGAGGCGCTGGATCGCTGGACCGACCACTTCGCCGAGCTGGGCATCGAGCGGGTGGCCAGCGGAGCGGTGACCCTCCGCAGGCGAAGCGCCGCCACGAACTGGGCCGCCGAGCTCGAGATGCCGCGCGCGCCGGTGGCCGCGGCGGGCGATCACGTGCTGAGGCTCCTTGACGCCCAGGACCTGCTGCGCGATGGCGGCGACGAGGTGCTGGCCCGGCAGGTGTTCGCCCCCCTTGCCGGCCACCGGATCGAGCGCGTGAGCGTCTACAGCGACGAGGGCTACGGAGAGGAGGCGTCCCAGCTCATCCCCCAAGGCGACGCCGGCATGGAGGTGGGCGTGGACGATCTGGCACTCGCCCTCATGCGGCGCCTGGACGGCGAGCGCACCCTGACCGAGGTCGAGGCCGGCCTGGCGAGCGAGATCGGCGCCGAGCCCGGCACCCTGCTCGAGGCGGTGCTGGCCGCGGCGCGGTCGCTCTACGAGCGGGGGCTGATGCTGCGCATCAGTGACCCCGGACCGCCGGACGACGAGCCGGCCACCTAGTCTGCGCACTATGCGAAGCCTCCGCGCCTTCTCCCCTGCCCTCCTAGCGCTCGCCTTTCTCGTAGGCGGCTGCGGAGGAGGCGAGGAGATGCCCAAGACCGGCCAGCCGTCGCCCAACGAGGCTCAGCCCGCCTCGCCGCCTCCGCCGCAGACCCCGTCCGAGCTCCAGCGCAAGCCCAAGGTTGAGAAGGGCACCGGCTCGCCGCCCAAGAAGCTGAAGACCGAGGACATCATCGAGGGCAAGGGCAAGGCGGCAGCCGCGAACAACCAGTTGACGGTGAACTACGTCGGCGTTCTGTTCGAGAGCGGCAAGGAGTTCGACGCCTCCTGGGAGCGCAAGCAGCCGTTCCCCTTCAAGCTCGGCGCCGGCATGGTCATCCCCGGTTGGGACAAGGGCCTGGAGGGCATGAAGGTGGGCGGCCGCAGGCGGCTGACCATCCCGCCCGAGCAGGCGTACGGGCCACAGGGCTCCCCGCCGGCGATCGGCCCGAACGAGACGCTGATCTTCGTGATCGACCTGCTCAACGTGCAGTAGCGGGCCGGTCGCATCAGTGAGTCGTCTCAGGGTCGGCCGCGATGCACCGGCTCAATTACCTGGACGCGCTGCGCTCGGGCGCCATGCTCGTGGTGGTCCTCTGGCACGTGACGGGCTCCTGGCCTGCCGTGCAGCCGCTCGGCCCGACCACCATGTCGGTGATCCAGTGGCCGATGGGCCTCTCGCGCTGGTCGCTGGTCCTGTTCTTCATGATGGCCGGCTACTTCGGCGCCCTGCTGCACGCCCGCTGGGGCACGGCGAGGTTCGTCCGGGACCGGCTGCTGCGGATCGGGGTCCCGCTGCTGGTGGGCCTCGTGACGATCGTCCCGCTCACCTGGCTGATCATCCACAGGTGGTCGGCCAACGCCGCGCTCTTCCCCGAGGGCGCCCTGCACCTGTGGTTCATCTACTACGTGCTGCTCTTCTACGCCGCGGTGCTGGCGCTGCCGCACCTGCCGGGGATGGCGTGGCTGCGGCGGCGCCTCGTGACGCTGCTGCGCTCCGCAGTGGCGGTGCCGGTGCTCGCGGCGATCACCATGGCGCTGGTCCTCGCCGCCGGCCTGCTCCCGCCGGCGCCCGCCGCCGTCTGGGCGATCCCCCATCCCACGCTGGTGGCCTACTACGGCGCTTTCTTCGCGTTCGGGGCACTGGTGCAGGGCAGCTCGGGCGGCATGGACCTGGTCGGCCGGCGGCTGGGGCCCAACGCCGCGCTGGCGCTCGCGGCGCTCGTGCCCGCGGTGCTCCTGCGCACCGGGCCCCTCGCCGCCGGTCCGGTGTGGCTGGTGCCCACCGCGCGCGGCTACCTCGCATTGGCTGCGCTCTGCCTGCTCGCGTGGGCGAGCACCTTCACGCTGTGCAACCTCGGCCGGCGCTGGCTGGCGGCCGACCGCCCGGCTCTGCGCTACGTGGCCGACTCCTCGTACTGGATCTACCTCATGCACCTGCCGCTGGCGCTGGTGCTGATCCTGCTGATCGCGCCGCTGGGGCTGCCCTTTCCCGTGGCCTGGCTGCTGGTGGCCGCGCTCCTGTTCTCGATCCTGCTCGGCCTCTACGAGCTGGTCGTGCGTCACTCGGTGGTGGGCAAGGTGCTCAACGGGCCGAGGGCGCCGCGCGGATGGGGCCGGCGGCGCCCGGGCAATGGCCGCGTGCCGGAGGGAGCGAGCGGGTAGCCTGCGAAGCAGATGGCTACAGAGGGGGCCACCGGCGCGGAAAAGGCCCACGAGGCGGGCATCGAGCAGCCGATCCATGACCTCCCGGGCGAGGACACCTGCCGGCTGATCTTGCAGAAGATGCTGCTGATCCGGCGCTTCGAGGAGCGCGCCGGGGAGATGTACGCCAAGGCGAGGATCGGCGGCTTCCTGCACCTGTGCATCGGCGAGGAGGCGACCATCGTGGGCGCCACGCAGGCGCTGGCCGACGGCGACTACCTGATGTCCACCTACCGCGAGCACGGCCAGGCGCTGGCCCGCGGCACCGAGCCCGAGCGCGTGATGGCCGAGCTGTTCGGCAAGGTTGACGGCTGCTCGGGCGGGCGCGGTGGCTCCATGCACCTGTTCGACTTCGAGCGGCGCTTTCTCGGCGGCTACGGCATCGTGGGCGGCTCGCTGCCGCTCTCGGCCGGCGTGGCGCTGGCGGCCGACTACGGCGAGACCGAGGACGCGGTGCTCTCGATGATGGGCGACGGCGCCACCAACCAGGGCACCTTCTCCGAGACCATGAACCTGGCGGCGCTGTGGAGCCTGCCGGTGGTCTTCCTGGTGATCAACAACCAGTTCGGGATGGGCACGTCGCTCGAGCGCCACTCGGCGGTGACCGACCTCTCGCAGAAGTCGGAGGGCTTCGGCGTGCCCGGCTCGCGGTGCGACGGGATGGACGTGCTGGACACCCACGCGGTGGTGAGCGACGCCCTGCGCTGCGCGCGCGAGGAGAGAAAGCCCCAGCTGGTGGAGGCCGTGACCTACCGCTACCGCGGGCACTCGATGGCCGACCCCGAGGAGTACCGCTCCAAGGAGGAGGTCGAGGAGTGGCGCCGGCGCGACCCCATCAACAACTTCCGCCAGCGGGTCACCGAGGACGGGATGCTCTCCGACGACGATGTCGAGAAGCTCGACTCCGAGGCGCAGGAGAGGATCGAGGAGGCCGTCGAGTTCGCCGAGAACTCCCCCTTCCCCGACCTGGCCGCGCTCTACGACGACGTCTACGTGATGGAGGGCAGCTCCCCGCACGCGTGGTGGCTGGTGGACCAACGCTCCCCCGAGACCCACCGCGGCGAGGCCGAGCGCGAAGCCGGCGACGTGGCCCAGGAGCTGGCCGAAGCGGGGGCGGCATACGCCGGGGAGGACGTGACCTCCGAGCGCCGCTCGCGCCACACGCCGCGCGGCGACGACCAGGGAGAGGGCGAGCCCGCCGAGGAGTCCAGGGACGAAGAGGGCGGCGCGGACTAGTGGCGGAGGTCCGCTACCGCGAGGCGCTCAACCAGGCGCTGCGCGAGGAGATGCAGGCCGACGAGTCGGTCTTCATCATGGGCGAGGACGTCGGCGTCTTCCAGGGCGCCTTCAAGGTCACCGCGGGGCTGCTCGAGGAGTTCGGCGAGAAGCGGGTGCGCGACACGCCGATCTCCGAGAACACGATCGTGGGCATGGGCGTGGGTGCGGCGATGGGCGGCCTGCGCCCGGTGGTGGAGATCATGACCATCAACTTCTCCCTGCTGGCGATGGACCAGATCGTCAACTCGGCGGCGTCGATCCGCTACATGTTCAACGCCCAGGTGAAGGTGCCCCTGGTGATCCGCATGCCCCAGGGTGGCGGCCATCAACTCGGGCCGACGCACTCGCACTCGCTCGAGGCCTGGTTCCTGCACGTGCCGGGACTGCTGGTCGCGGTGCCCTCCACCCCGGCCGACGCCAAGGGGCTCCTGAAGGCCGCGATCCGCGACGACAACCCCGTGATCTTCATCGAGCACGAGGCGCTCTACGGCAAGAAGGGCGAGGTGCCCGAGAACGGTGAGCCGTTGCGCTTCGGCGAGGCCGCGGTGCGCAGGGAGGGCGACGACGTGACGATCGTGGGCGTCTCGCGGATGGCCGCCACCGCACTGCAGGCGGCCGAGACGCTCGCTGCCGAGCACGAGGTGGAGGCCGACGTGATCGACCCGCGCACGCTGCGCCCGCTCGACCTCGACACCATCCTCGAGTCGGTGCGCAAGACCAACCGCGCGGTGATCGTCGAGGAGGGCTGGCCTCATGGCGGGGTGGGCGCGAACTTCGCCGCGCTGATTCAGGAGCAGGCCTTCGACTACCTCGACGCGCCCGTGGCGCGGGTCACAGGCGCCGACATCCCGATGCCCTACTCCAAGCCGCTCGAGCAGGCGGCTTTTCCTCACGAGGAGCACGTGGTGCAGGCCGCCCTCGCCACGTTCCGCGACCTCTGATGGCCGAGAGCGTGGGCATGCCGCGGCTGTCTGACTCCATGGAGGAGGGCACCGTCCTGAAGTGGCTCGTGGAGGAGGGCGGCGAGGTCAAGCGCGGCGAGCCGCTGGTGGAGATCGAGACCGACAAGGCCAACATGACCTACGAGGCCGACACCGACGGCGTGCTCGTGAAGGTGATCGCCAAGGAGGGCGACACGCTGGCGGTGGGCGAGCCGATCGCGGAGATCGGCGAGGCCGGCGAGGCGGCATCGGGGGACGAGGCGGACGGCGAGGAGGCCGGCGCGGATGGCTCCGCCAATGGCGGCGGCGAGGCCTCGGCCGGGGGCGGCGACGAGGAAGAGGGCCCCGCGTCGCAGGCCGAGCGTGGGGACGAGGGTGCCGCCACGGCCACCGCCGCCGCAGACAACGGCTCGGGCGAGGAAGGCGGCTCCGAGGGCTCGGGCGCCAACGGAGGCGAGCGCATCAAGGCCTCGCCCGTGGCCAAGCGCATGGCCGCGGAGCTCGGCGTGGAGCTGGCGCGGCTGGAGGGCTCGGGACCGGGTGGGCGGATCGTGAAGGCCGACGTCGAGTCGGCCGCCGAGGACGGCGCGCCCAAAGCCGAGGCGGGCGCCGCGTCCGCCGAGGCCGAAGCAGCGGCACCGCCAAAGAGGGAGAGCTCGGGCGCCAAGGGCGAGGTGGAGGTGCAGGAGCTCACCCGCCTGCAGCAGACCGTGACCCGGCGCATGGCCGAGTCGAAGGCCACCGCGCCGGACTTCGCGCTCACGCTGGACGTGGACATGACCGCCGCCGTGGAGTTGCGAAAGCGCTTCAAGGACGTGGCCGACCCCGTGCCCTCGTTCAACGACATGGTCGTCAAGGCCGCGGCCACCGCCCTGCGCGAGTTCCCCAAGGTCAACGGCGCCTACCGCGACGGGCGCTTCGAGCTCTACGAGAAGGTGAACGTGGGGATCGCCGTGGCGGCCGAGGGCACGCTGGTGGTGCCGACCATCTTCGGAGCCGACAGCCGCTCGCTCGGCGACATCGCCAGAGGCGCCCGCGCGCTGATCGAGAAGGTGCGCGACAACAAGATCACGCCGCCCGAGGTGAGCGGCGGCACCTTCACGATCTCCAACCTGGGGATGTACGGGATCGAGCGCTTCACGGCGATCATCAACCCGCCCCAGGCCGCGCTGCTCACGGTGGGGGCGCTGGAGAAAAAGCCCGCGGTCGACGACCGCGGCCGGGTGGTGGCCCGCGACCAGCTGACCCTGACCCTGGTCTGCGACCACCGCATCCTCTACGGCGCCGACGGCGCTCAGTTCCTCGCCCGAGTGCGCGAGCTGCTCGAGCAGCCGCTGGCCCTGGCCCTGTAGACCGATGGCCGACCCATCCCACCCCGCCACCTTCGACGAGGAGATCCTGCGCTCCTTCGAGGGCGCGGTCGTGGAGACCCAGACCGAGGCCGAGCGCCTGGACCGCGCGCGCCGCGAGCTCGAGATGGGCTTCGATGCGCTGGCCGACCTGGGGCGCGCGGTCTCGATCTTCGGCTCGGCCCGCACGCCGCCCGACCACCCCGAGTACGCCGCCGCGCGAGAGGTGGCGCGGCGCCTGGGCGAGCGCGGCTACGCGATCATCACCGGCGGCGGGCCCGGGGCCATGGAGGCGGCCAACCGCGGCGCGAGGGACGCGAACGCTCACTCGATCGGGCTGAACATCGAGCTTCCCTTCGAGCAGCACGCGAACCCCTACCTCGACACCTCGCTCGAGTTCCACTACTTCTTCACCCGCAAGGTGATGTTCGTCCGCTACGCCAGCGGGTTCGTGGTCTTCCCCGGCGGCTTCGGCACCCTCGACGAGGCGTTCGAGGCGCTGACGCTCGAGCAGACCGACAAGGTCTTCGACTTCCCGGTGGTGCTGGTGGGCACCGACTTCTGGGGCGGCCTGGTCGACTGGGTCAAGGAAAAGCTGCTCGACGGCGGGAAGATCAGCCCGGGCGACATCGACCTGCTGACGGTGACCGACGATCTCGACGAGGTCGTCAGGCGGCTGGACATGCGCTGACGGGCGAATTGCTTTGTGGCGTCAGTGGCGCCATAATGGCGCCAATGCCGAGCGTACAGCCGACGCACGGCTGGCGAAGGCACCGGGCCCGCGCTGCCGGGTTGAGCTGCTCAGCTGAGCGGCAGAGGGCGCGTCAGGTCCGCCAGCGAAAGCCGGTGGGCTCCGCCGCGGGCTCGAGCGGGCTGGAGGGCAGCCCTTCGGGCGTGTCGGGCATGTTGTAGCCGCCGGGGGCCACGTCGTTCGGGGTGTCGGGGTGAAAGAGCGAGGCCAGGTACTGGATCTGGCCGCGGCCAACGCCGAGCTCGGTCTGTCCGCCACCGTAGGCGCCGATGCCCTCGGCCTCGCAGAAGTCGTAGGCGGCGAACAGGTTGCTCAGAGGACCGAAGCGCGAGGGCTTGATGTTCACCATCTTCGGCCGGAAGGGCCGACTCTCGATGTCGGCCACCGAATGGATCGGCGCGTCCCAGGTGATGCGGTCGCGGTGGGGCTCGAGCACCGGATCGGTCTCCGGCGTGAGGTCGGGGTCCTCGATCCAGGCGTCCGGGAAGGCGTCGGCCACCATCCGGTAGAGCTCCGAGTCGGTGTTCACGTCGACGGGGGTGCCGCGGTAGAAGCCCTTGAGGTCGACCGAGTCGATCGCGTCCGTGGCGGCCAGCTGGTCGATCAGCTCCTCGGTCCACTCGTTGGTCGGATCGAGCTTCAGCCGAGTGAGGGGATAGTTCTCGAGCATGCGCAGGGCGCGCAGCGCCTCGCCCGGGGGATCGAGGCGCATGGAGACCACGAAGGTGACCGGCCGCGGCTCCCGCCCCACCACATCAGCCAGTGAGCGTCCGGCCTGGCGCAGCGCGAGGTCCAGCGCGGACGACTCGAAGGCCCAGCGCCGGTAGTCGTGCGCGGCCTCCATGCCCGGCTCGGTGGGAAAGAGCTCGAGCCCGTCCAGGTGCTTCGAGAACGAGTCGATCGTCCACGAGCCCTCGAGCGGGAGGCCGGCCTTCTCGTCGCGGAAGGCGACGTGGTCCAGGCCGTCGTAGACCACGTCCTCGCCGATGCCCTCCTCGCCGCCACCGCGCAGGCGGATCAGCGTGGTGACGCGCGTGAACTCCGGGCTGAGGGCCAGCTCGAGGCCCTCGAGCTCGTAGCCCTCGATCTCGAGGGGCAGATCGGCGATGTGGTCGTAGAGGGCCACGGGCTCGCCGAGACTACTCAGGCGCGACCCCACGACCACCGGCCGCTCGGAGAGGTGCAGCAGCTTGTGGGGGGTCGAGCCCAGGATGGCGCTGCGTATGGACGATTCGTACAATCGGGCCGAGTTCCCTGGCCTCAGAGCCAAGCTGCGACTGCGCCGAAGCGGAGTTACGGTTTGTCCGGGCTGTCCAGCGAAGGAGAGGCATGGCGGCTACCACCCCGCAGACCGCGCCGGAGACCAACGCCGGCGAGCCCAGCGACCTGCAGGAACAGGCCAGGCGTCACCTGTGGATGCACTTCACGCCGATGGGCGCCTATCGCGAGAGCGAGGTGCCGATCCTCGAGCGCGGAGAGGGCTGCTACGTCTTCGACGTCCACGGCAACCGCTACCTCGACGGGCTGTCCGCGCTGTTCTGCGTCAACGCCGGGCACGGCAGGACCGAGCTGGGCGAAGCGGCGGCCCGCCAGGCCGCCGAGCTGGGCTTCTACACCAACTGGACCTACGCGCACCCGCGCTCGATCGAGCTGGCCACCCGCATCGCCGCCTTGGCGCCGGGGGATCTCAACCGGGTCTTCTTCACCAGCGGGGGCTCGGAGGCCGTGGAGTCGGCCTGGAAGCTGTGCCGTGCCTTTCACAAGCTCAACGGTGAGGGCCAGCGCACCAAGATCGTCGCACGCGAGCTCGCCTACCACGGCACCACACTGGGCGCCCTGGCGGCCACCGGCATCACCGCGCTCCGCCAGCCCTTCGAGCCGCTGACTCCGGGCGCTGTGCACGCGCCCAACACCAACTCCTACCGCTGGCCCGCCGATCGCGACCCGCTGTGGGCGGCAGACCAGATCGAGCACAGGATCGAGTTCGAGGGGCCCGAGACCGTGGCGGCGGTGATACTCGAGCCGGTGCAGAACGCCGGCGGCTGCCTTCCCCCCCAGGAGGGCTACTTCCAGCGCGTACGAGAGATCTGCGACCGCCACGGAGTGCTGCTCATCTCCGACGAGGTGGTCTGCTCGTGGGGCCGGCTGGGCACTTGGTTCGGCTGCCAGCGCTACGAATACCAGCCCGACCTGATCACCACGGCGAAGGGCCTGACCTCGGCCTACGCGCCGATGGGCGCTGTGATCGCATCCGACCGCGTGGCCGAGCCCTTCATGGCCGAGGGCAAGATGTTCGTGCACGGGCTGACCTTCGGCGGGCACCCGATGGCCGCCGCCGTGGCCCAGGCCAACATCGACATCTTGGAGCGCGAGGGGCTCAACGAGCACGTCCAGGAGAAGGAGCCCGAGCTTCGCGGGATGCTCGAGGGCCTGCGCGAGCTGCCCATCGTCGGCGACGTCCGGGGCGCCGGCTTCTTCTGTGCGGTCGAGCTGGTCAAGGACCAGGAGACCAAGGGGACCTTCTCCGACGAGGAGTCCGAGAGGCTGCTTCGGGGCTTCCTCTCGGGCGAGCTCTACCGCCAGGGGCTGATCTGCCGCGCCGACGACCGCGGCGATCCGGTGATCCAGCTCGCGCCCCCGCTCATCGCCGACACCGAGCAGTTCGAGGAGATAGACGCCGTCCTTCGCCGCGTGCTCATCGACGCGTGGGACCAGATCGTCAGCGGCTGAGTGCTTCCCGCCAAGTGCTGACCGTTCGCGCCCTCGCTGCCGAGAGCGGCGGCATCGTGTCCACGGCTGCGCCCGCCGCGACGGCCGTGCGCCTGCTCGCGCGAGGGAGGATCACCGCAACGGGCGCGCTCCCGCCCGAGCGCTGCGTGGACCCCGAGGACCTGTTTCCCGAGCTCGAGCGGCGCAACTGTCGCTTCTCGACGGAGGTCGACGCCCTGCGGTGAAGGTCGGGGTCCCCACCGAGGTCAAGCCCGACGAGTACCGGGTGGCCATCACGCCCGCGGGCGCGCGCGAGCTGACCGAGCACGGCCACGAAGTGCTGATCGAGTCCGGCGCGGGCGCGGGCAGCACGATCACCG
>JACCZR010000229.1 GCA_013695855.1 Thermoleophilaceae bacterium | reverse complement strand
GCGCTGCCCGCCGCCGCGCTGCGTGCCGCAGCGGCCGTCACGTTCCGCGCACGCCTGCAGCCCACCGAGCCAGGCTGGCTCGATATGGCGCTCGCCGTGCCGATCATGGACGTCCGCCGGGCGCGCGAGGAGCTCGGCTGGACGCCAACGCACACCAGCGAAGAGGCACTCATCGAGCTGCTCGAAGGCATCCGCGACGGCGCAAGCATCGACACGCCGCCGCTGGCCGCCTCCACGAGCGGGCCGTTGCGGATACGGGAGGTCTTGACGGGCCTCGGCCGCCGCTCGGGCGTCTAGGGCACGTCGCGAGGCGTCTGGGCGGCCTCGAGAAGTCTAGGCGGCCTCGACCGCGGCGTGGACCTTGTCGAGTGCCCGGCGCAGCAGGCGCGAGACGTGCATCTGCGAGACGCCGACGCGCTCGCCGATCTCACGCTGGGTGAGGTCGTCTACGAAGCGCAGGCGCAGGATCTCCCGCTCGCGCTCGGGCAACGCCTTCATCGTCGGAGCGACGGCCACCGAGAGGTCGATGAAGTCGTAGCCGCGCTCCTCGGCGCCCAACGTGTCCATCAGGGTGCCGCCCTCATCTTCGGTCACCGAAAGGGGTGAGTCGAGCGAGGCGGTGTCGTAGGCGGTCCCGGCCTCGAGCGCTTCGAGCACGCCCTCGGGAGAGAGGCCGATCGAGTGGGCGATCTCGGCGGTCGTGGGGGAGCGTCCCAATCGCCTGGAGAGCACGTCGCTCGTGCGGTTGACCCGCAGCACACGCTCCTGGAGCTCTCGCGGCACATGCAGGGCCCAGCCCTTGTCGCGGAAGTGGCGCTTGAGCTCGCCGACCATGGTGGGGACCGCGTAGCTCATGAAGCGCGTGCCGCGGCCGGGCTCGAAGCGGTCGATCGCCTTCATGAGGCCAAGGCACGCGACCTGGGTCAGGTCATCGAGTGGCTCGTTGGTGTAGCGGTAGCGCGACGCGAGGTCGCGGGCCACGGGCACGAAGCGCCCGGCGAGCTCCTCACGGGCGTCGAGGTCTCCGTGGCGGTGGTAGAGGACCAGCAACTCGTTGTCTCGAGCCTCGCGCGGGTTCTTGCTCGGCTTGGTCCGGAGGACTGGTGGGGCGGGTGCCGCCGCAGTTGGTGGCATGGATCTCCTCGGGCGTTGATGACCTGTTGGAGGTCCGTCCGGAGGCCGCGCCCGCGGTCTAGGTCCGTCCCTTGCTCGATGAAACCGCGCGTTCGAGGCACAGCCTCGCCCTTGCGGTTCTGAGCCAAGTATGCCCGACTGGTTCGAGCGGTCAAACAACTTGCTCGACTTGGCGCAACAACTCGCGCGGCTCACGGCGTTCCCGGCGACGAAGGTTGCTCGAGAGGAGCGGGGCGAACGTTTTCGCGAAGTCCGAGGCAAGCCGGGCCTCTAGGGTGAGGACGTGGCCTCCACGGACGCCACGCGGGAGCTGGTCGAGGAGTGCGTGCCCCTGCCCGGGGGCGAGTTGCGCCTCCTGCGTCCGCGCGATGCCGAGTCGCTGCTCACCGAGGATGCCTTTACCGACGAGGAGCTGCTCCCCTATTGGGCGGAGGTTTGGTCGAGCTCGGTCGCCCTCGCCCGCGCGCTGTCGGTGCGCTCGCTGCTCGGCGCCCCCACACTCGAGCTGGGATGCGGTCTGGGCCTGGTGGCGGTAGCCGCTGCTCGCGCGGGTGCGCGCGTGACCGCCACCGACTGGTCGATCCCGGCGGTGGAGCTGACGGCGCGCAACGCCGAGGCCAACGGGGTGGAGCTCGAGGCCTTGCGCTGTTCGTGGCAGCAGCCCGACGAGCTGGTGGCCCGAGCCCCCTGGCCGCTGATCCTCGCCTCGGATGTCCTGTACGACCGCGGAAACGTCGACCTGCTGCTCGGGCTCCTGCCGCGCCTGGCCGGCCCGCGCTCGGAGGTGATGATCGCCGATCCTGAGCGTCCGCCGGCCGAGAGCTTCCTGGCCTGCTCGCGGGAGCGCTGGGACATCGAGACCAGCCAGACGCCCGGGGTGCCGCGGGTAAGCCTTCATCGCCTGAGGCTCCGGCCCAGTGACTGAATCGGGTAAGAGAGGGACATGCACACGCTAGAGACCCCCGGGCCGCCGCCCGGTCCCGCGCCCTCGCCGCCCGGCCCCGGCCCCAGCCCCGGCCCTCCACCCCCGGGGCCCGA
>JACCZR010000204.1 GCA_013695855.1 Thermoleophilaceae bacterium | reverse complement strand
GGAGCCGCCCCACCGCGAGGAGCCGCCCCACCGCGAGGAGCCGCATCTGTCGCCGCCCGCCCCTCCGCAGACCCCCGCCGGGGGCCGCTACGAGGGCACGCCCACGCCCGAGGAGCGCCTGCGCACCGTCTTCTCCAGCGACATCCCCGAGAACATCTTGGACCGCGAGCCTGTTCGGGCGCCCGAGCCCGAGGCAGACCCCACAGTGCCGGCCTGGTCGACCGACCAGGGTCCCTCGCGCCAGCCCGTCCTACGTGTGATCGGCGTGGGCGGGGCCGGGGTGAACGCCGTGGACCGCATGATCGAGGCTCAGATCGAGGGCGTCGAGTTCATCGCCGTGAACACCGACCTCCAGTCGCTCGGGCAGTCGGCCGCGCCCACCAAGCTGCACATCGGCAGCGAGGCGACCCGCGGCCTGGGCTCCGGCTCGGACCCCCAGGTGGGACGGGAGGCCGCGCTCGAGGAGTACGACGAGCTCAAGGCGCTGCTCAAGGGCGCGGACATGGTCTTCATCGCCACCGGCGCGGGGGGCGGCACCGGCACCGGCGCAGCTCCCATCGTCGCCCGCATCTCGCGTGAGGTGAAGGCGCTCACGGTGGGCATCTGCACCAAGCCGTTCTCCTTCGAGGGCGCCCGCCGCGGCGCCCAGGCCGAGGAGGGGGTGGAGGATCTCGCCGCCGAGGTGGACACGCTCATCGTGATCCCCAACTCGCGGCTGCTGTCGGTGCTCAACAAGAAGACCTCGATGGTCGAGGCCTTCCGCGTGGCCGACGACGTGCTGCGCCAGGGCGTGCAGGGCGTCAGCGACCTGATCACCCTGCCTGGCCTGATCAACCTGGACTTCGCCGACGTGCGGACGATCATGGCCGATGCCGGCCAGGCCCTGCTGGGCATCGGCATGGGGACCGGCGATTCGCGCGCCATCGACGCCGTGGAGCACGCGATCGAGTCCCCGCTGCTCGAGACCTCGCTCGACGGCGCGCAGTCGATCCTGCTCTCGATCACCGGCGGCTCCGATCTCTCGTTGTTCGAGGTCAACGACGCGGCGAAGGCGGTGGCCGACGTCGCGCACCCCGATGCCAACATCATCTTCGGAGCGATGGTCGACGAGAAGATGGGCGACGAGGTGTGGATCACCGTGGTGGCCACCGGCTACGGCGCACAGCCCGCGCGTCAGGAGCAGCCCGCACGCCGCGAACAGCCCTCGGGCCGCGAACAGCCCTCGCGCCGCGAGCAGCCCATGCGCCGCGAGCAGCCCATGCGCCGCGAGCCCGAGCCCGCTCGGATCCCTGCCGACCGGGAGCCCCGGGTGCGCCGCGGATCTCGCAACGGGCTCGGAGACATCGAAGTGCCCGAGTTCCTCCCCCGCAGGTAGTCCCCCGCCGGCTGAGACGGATTCCCTGCCGGCTGAGGCCGGTCCCCCGCCGGCTGAGACGGGTCCCCTGCCCGCCCGGGGGCTCCTTCGCCTGCGCGGGGTGCGCACGCGTCCGTGGACCACGTAGGGCTTCTCGGACAGCCGCTTGCACGGTGTGCAACCGCTTGCACCGGGTGCACCCGCGCGCCCGAAAAGCCCTAGCGCCTCTGGGAGCGGTGCCGAACCCCGGCGCCGGTAGCTTGCGGGCATGAAGGGGGTCGTCGCAGCTGGTCACCCGCTCACCGCCGAGGCCGGTGCCGAGGTGCTGCGCGAGGGCGGCAACGCGGTCGACGCCGCGGTGGCCGCGGTCCTCATGTCCTTTGTGGCCGAGTCTCCGCTCACCGGCCCGGGCGCCGGGGGGTTCATGCTCGTCCATACCGCCGACGGTCAGAGTCGCCTGCTGGACTTCTTCGTGGCCGCGCCCGGTCTCGGTATCGACAGGCCCACGCCGGCGGCGCTTACCCCGATCGACGTCACCTTCGCCGAGGGCGCGGTGCAGCGCTTCAACGTCGGGCCGGCGTCGTGCGGCGCGTACGGCACGCCCGCGGGGATGGCCGAGGCCCTGCGGCGCTTCGGCACGTTCACGCTCGCCGATCTGTGCGTGG
>JACCZR010000198.1 GCA_013695855.1 Thermoleophilaceae bacterium | reverse complement strand
GTGTAGCGGCCCGAGCGGGCTACGGTCGCGCCTGAGGACTTCGGGCTCGCGGCCGTCGGGGCCCGCGTCCCAGCCGCGGGCCGCGCCTCGCGGCGGCTCGACCTCCTCGGCGGGCACGTAGGGCGGGTTGGCCACGATCAAATCGAAGCGCTCGGCGCCCACCGGCTCGAACAAGCTGCCCCGCACTGCGCGCAGGCCCGTGCCGTTGAGTCTGGCGTTGATCCGGGCGGCGGCCACCGCTCGTCGGGAGAGGTCCACCGCGGTCACCCGCCCGGCGCCCGCCACAGCAGCCGCGATGGCGACGGCGCCGCTGCCCGTGCAGAGGTCGAGGACGGAGTCGCCCGGGCGCAGCTCCTCGCGCAGTACCTCGGTGAGCATCCACGAGTCCGAGCGGGGCCTGAACACGCCGGGGGGCGCGATGATTCGCATGCTCGTACCTTTCCCATCCGCCCCCGGCGAAAACAGATGTCGCCAGAACAATCCGCCCCCACCGCCGAGGAGCTCGAGGCCGCGTTCGCGCCGGGCCGCCCGATGACCATCGGCCTCGAGGAGGAGGTGATGCTCCTGGACTCCGACACGCTCGACCTGGCGCCGGTCGCCCGCCAGGTGCTCGCGGTCGCTCCGCGGGCCGCGCCGCTGAAGCTCGAGCTGCCCGCCTCCCAGCTGGAGATCACCACTGGACCGGCCGCGACCGTCGGCGAGGCGCTGGCGCAGCTGCTCGCGGGACGCCACGCGCTGGCCAAAGCGGCCTCGGGCGCCGCTCGGCCGGCCTGCGCCGGCGTCCATCCCTTCGCCGCGACCGACGGCGTGCTCAACAGCGGCGAGCGCTACGAGCGCACGCTGGCCGACTACGGGCCGGCGGCGCGCCGGCAGCTCGTGTGTGCGCTTCAGGTGCACGTGGCCGTGGGCGGGCCCGAGCGCGCGCTTGCCGTCTACAACGCGCTGCGCTCCTACCTGCCCGAGCTGGCCGCCCTGGCCGCGAACGCTCCGTGGCACGCGGGACGCGACAGCGGCTTGGCTTCGATCCGCCCGAAGCTCGCGGAGGCCCTTCCCCGCCAGGGAATCCCGCCCGCGATCGCGAGCTGGGAGGCCTTCGCGCGCGAGCAGCGCTGGGGGCTGGCCTCGGACACCGTGCCCGAGCCGCGGCGCTGGTGGTGGGAGCTTCGTCCTCACCTCTCCTTTGGCACGCTCGAGCTGCGGGTGCCCGACTCGCAGACCACCCTGCGCGAAGCCGGCGCGATTGCCGCGGTGGCTCACTCCCTGGTGGGCTGGCTGGCCGCCCGCCACGAGGCCGGAGACCCTCTCGGGGTGGCGGAGACGTGGCGGATTGGCGAGAACCGCTGGTCTGCTCTGCGCTGGGGCGTGGAGGGAAGCCTCGCCGACCTGCAGACCGGCGAGCGCCGGCCCGCGCGCGACCGCCTCCACGACGTGCTCGACCAGCTCGAGCCCATGGCAAGCGAGCTCGGCTGCACGGAGCAGCTCACCCTCGCCCACGCGCTGGCAGAACGCAACGGAGCCATGACCCAGCGTGAGGTGGCGGCCGAGGGCGGCGCCCTTGCGCTGGCCGGATGGCTTGCGGAAAGGTTCCTGGACCATGCGTGACGGACGGGAAGGCGGGTAAGGGGGACGCGATGCCGTCGCTCCCCGGTCCCCGCGGTCCCGGCAGCGAGCGCCTGATCGACGAGCTGCGCCGCCCCCCGCACGAGCTCGCGCCCTCGGCCTTGCCCGCTCCGGCCGACCCACTTGCCGACGAGGACCTGCAGCTCTCGCTCTACCTGCTCTACGAGCTGCACTACCGCGGCTTCCAAGGCGTCGACGAGGGATGGGAGTGGGAGCCGAGCCTCCTCAGCCTGCGGGGGTCCCTGGAGCGGATTTTCGAGGCCGCGCTGCTGGATGCGGCCGGCTCTCCCGGCCAGACCGTCGCGCCCGAGGAGATGGACTTGGCGCTGAGGGCGATCGCGGACGCCGACGACGGCCCCTCCCTCTCCCGGCACGTCGAGCGCGAGGCGAGCGTCGACCAGGTGCTCGAGTTCCTGGTGCACCGCTCGGCCTATCAGCTCAAGGAAGCCGATCCGCATTCCTGGGCCCTGCCGCGCCTGAGCGGGCCGCCCAAGGCCGCCCTCGTCGAGATCCAAGCCGACGAGTACGGGGGCGGGCGGCCTGAGCGCGTGCACGCCCAGCTGTTCGCCGAGGCGATGGAGGCGGTGGGGCTCGACCCGGCCTACGGGGCCTACCTCCCCCAGGTCCCCGGGCTGACGCTTGGCACGGTGAACCTGATGTCGTTCTTCGGGCTGCACCGCCGCTGGCGCGGGGCGCTTGTCGGGCACCTCGCGCTGTTCGAGATGACTTCATCCATCCCCAACCGCCGCTACGCCTCCGGCCTGCGCCGGCTGGGCTTCGATGGCGCGGCCACCGAGTTCTTCGACGAGCACGTGGAAGCCGACGCGGTCCATGAGAACGTGGCAGCCGTGGACCTCGCCGGCGGGCTGGCTCGCCTCGAGCCCCACGTCGCGCCGGACATCCTGTGGGGCGCACGCGCGCTGGCAGAGCTCGACGCCCGCTGGGCCGGTCACGTTCTGGCCGCCTGGGATCGCGGCGAGAGCTCGCTGCTGCGGCCGCTTGCGGCGCCCACTCCCGCTTGACTGGACTAGGAGCGGTTCTCGGCCTCGCTCGGGGCCTGGAAGCGCGTGAGCTTGTGGGTGCCGTCGCAGAAGGGGCGAAGCCGGGAGCGCCCGCAGCGACACAGCGCGACCGTCTCGCGCCCGATCTCGATCTCCTCGCCGTTCTGGTCGAGCATGCGAAAGGGGCCGCGGACGAGCAGGGGTCCATCGCGGTAGGGGGTGATGACGACCTCGGACCGGGGCATCGGCTCCTCCTTCCCCTTCCGGCGCCGGCCCATGCCTAGCATCGGCGGGATGAGCGGGAAGGTCTTCTGGCGGGCGCTCGCCGTGCAGACCGCGGCGGTTGTGGCGGTGTCGCTCCTGCTCGTGGCGCTGCCCCTGCCCGAGGGGTTCTTCGGTGACGTGGGCTTCGTGGCAGGCCCGGCTGCCTGGGCAGTGTGCGCGGTGATCACGGCGCGCGTGCTGTCGCTGCCTGTCTTGTCCGTGCTGGCGGCGGCGTTGGCCGCCGGCCTGGTGGGAACGCTGCTCAGCCTGGCCGGTGGCCACTGGCCGGGCGTGGCAGGAGGGCTAGTGGTGTTCGCGGCGGGCTGTGCGGCGATAGCGCGGAAGTCGATACCCCCAGGGAGACTCGAACTCCCCCTACGAGGTTGAAAACCTCGCGTGCTAACCGCTACACCATGGGGGCGGGCCCGTCGATTCTAGGAGCGGCCGCAGGGGCCGCCGGCCAGGCCGAGGGTCCAGCGCAGGCCGCCGTCGACCAACCGGCGCAAGCGGCGGTCCGAGCGCCAGGCGCTTGCGAAGTGACCCAGCGCGCTGTAGAAGACCCGGCCGCGGCCCTCGCGGCGACACCAGGCCAGCGGGAGGTCGCGTCGGGTCTCCCCGCTGATGCTCGCCGGGTCGGCCCGAAGCAGCACGTGCGCGCGGCGGCGGGGTGAGGTCTTGAACTCGTAGAACTCGTCGCGGGCCCGGAAGGCCCGCGGCAGACGACGGGTCGAGGGGTGGCGGCGATCGGCGACGACCAGGCGCCCGACCTGCGCCGGCGGGTGGCGGCGGAAGCCGGCCCCGAGCACGCGCTGGAAGCGCGGCCAACGGTCGAAGGTGTTGGCCGCCGAGTGAAGGCCGATCAGCGCTCCCCCGTCCTTGACGAAGTCGATCAGAGCCTGTCTGATCTCATCGTCGATAGCCAGCTCGCCGGTCGTGCCGGCGAACACCACCGCCTTCGAGTCGGCCAGCTGCGTCTCGGTCAGGTCGGAAGCGCGGCGCAGGTGCACGATGTCGAAGCGCCGGCTTCGCCGGCCGAGGGTTCTCAGAAAGCGGACCTGATCCGGGATGGAAGCGTGCTTGTAGCCCCGCGCCTCGGTGATCACGAGCACGCGGGCCTGCCTGGCGCGGGCGTCCGATCCGGCCAGCAGGGGCATCGCCACCGCCGCCACCAGCGCGGCCACGGCAAGCACCACCGTCAGCCGCGGTGCCCTCACTCGACTTGCTCGCCGTCCACCTCGACGGCGATCACCTCGGCGGAGAAGGTGATGTGGTCGCGCGCCTCGAGCGACTCGTCCAAGGGCTCGGGGCAGCTCCAAGCCGCGTCCTCGATGCGCTCGCCGTTGCCGTCAGCGTCCGCAGCTTGTGCTGAGGCCCCTCGACGCTGTAGTTGGTCTCGGGAGGCGAGGCCGAGAGCGTGCCGTCGCTGAAGGTGAGGGTCAAGGGGCTCCTTGGCTGGGGTGCTCTCTCGCTCCCCCACGCTAGAGAGGCCACACGGTCGATTTGCCACGACGGGAGATGGGCCGCCTGGGACTCGAACCCAGATCCCTCAGGTTAAAAGCCTGGTGCTCGACCGGTTGAGCTAACGGCCCCGGCCGTCGATGCTAAGGCCGCTAGTGCCGGAAGTGGCGCCGCGCGGTGAAGACCATCGCCACGCCCGCGCGGTCACACGCTTCGATCACCTCGGGGTCGCGCTGTGAGCCGCCCGGCTGGATGATCGAGCGGACGCCGGCCTCGATCGCGTGCTCGGGGCCGTCGGCGAAGGGAAAGAAGGCGTCCGAGGCCAGCACGGAGCCCTCCAGGTCGATGCCCGCCACCGCGGCCTTGTCCACGGAGATCCGCACGGAGTCGACGCGGCTCATCTGGCCCGCTCCCACTCCGGTGGTGGCCAGGTCCTTCGCCAGCACGATCGCGTTCGAGCGCACGTGCTTGCACACGCGCATGGCGAACTGCAGCCCGCCCCACTCCTCCTCCGTGGGCTTTCGCTCGGTGACCACGCGCATGTCCAACCGGTCCTCCGACCCCCAGTCATAGTCCTGGACCAATAGCCCCCCGCGCACCCGCTTGACGTCCTGCTCGGTCAGTGGCGGCAGGCGGCGTTCCTCGCTTCGCAGGAGGCGAACGTTCGGCTTGCGCTGCAACACCTCGAGGGCGTCCTCGTCAAAGCCGGGGGCAAAGACGAGCTCTACGAACATGGCGTTCAGCTGCTCGGCCAGCGCGCGGTCGACCGTGCGGTTGACCGCGACCACCCCGCCGAAGGCGCTCTGGCGGTCGGTGGCCAAAGCCTTCGCAAAGGCCTCGGAGAGGTCGGTGGCGACGGCGCAGCCGCAGGGGTTGTTGTGCTTGACGATCGCCGCGGCGGGGAGCTCGAACTCATCCACGAGGCGGCGAGCCGAATCGAGGTCCAAGAGGTTGTTGAACGAGAGCTCCTTGCCGTGGAGCTTGGAGACCATCGACAGCAGGTGGGTGCGCGCGCCGACCTGCGCGTAGTAGGCCGCCCGCTGGTGGGGGTTCTCGCCGTAGGAGAGGTCGAGCACCTTCTCGTAGGGGGTCGTGACCTGCAGGGCGAAGTCCTCCTCGCGCCCGGCGAACCAGCGCGAGATCGAGGCGTCGTAGCGAGCGGTGTAGGAGAAGGCCTCCCTCGCCAGGCTCTCGCGCGTGCGCTCCGAAAGCCGCCCGCCGGCCCCGCGAAGCTCCTCGATTACGGCGTCATAGCTCGCGGGGCTGGTGACCACAGCCGCGAAGGCGTGGTTCTTGGCCGCGGCCCGGATGAGCGTGGGGCCGCCGATGTCGATGCTCTCGATCACCTCGCCGGCCCGGGCGCCGCGCCGGCCCGCGACCTGCTCGAAGGGGTAGAGGTTCACGCAGACGAGGTCGATCGGCTCGATGCCGTGCTCGTCCAGCGTCTCGACGTGCTCGGCGTTCGAGCGCACCGCCAGCAGACCCGCGTAGATGCGCGGGTTGAGCGTCTTGACCCGGCCGTCGAGGATCTCGGGGAAGCCGGTGTAGTCCTCGATCGAGCGGGTCTCCACTCCCTCGGCGGCCAGCTCGCGGGCGGTGCCCCCGGTGGAGAGGATCTCCACGCCGAGCTCGGCGAGTCCGCGTGCGAAGTCGACCAGCCCGCGCTTGTCGGAGACGGTCAGCAGTGCGCGGCGCACCCGAACCCCGCCCGGCGCCGCGGGCTCCACGCCGGTCTCAGCCGTTTTCCCCACGAGCTCCTTCCGAGTCGAGCGAGGGATCGATGCGCACCCGCCTGGGGTTCCCGGGGTCGGCCGACACCGCGCCTGCGGCGATCAGCCTGATCGCCCGCGGGAGCAGGCGGTGCTCGATTGCGTGCACCTCCCGCTCTACCTCGTCCACCTCGCGATCGTAGGCGAGCTCCAGCGCCTGCTGCAAGACGATCGGCCCGCTGTCGACCTCGGCGTCCACGAAGTGAACCGTCACCCCCGTTACCCGGACCCCATGCTCAATCGCCTGCTCGACCGCCCGGATGCCGGGAAAAGAGGGCAGCAGCGACGGGTGCACGTTGAGCACCCGTCCTGCGAAGCGGTGGATGAACTCCGGGCTGAGGATCTCCATCCAGCCCGCGAGGACCACGAGGTCGACACCGCAGTGCTCCAGCCAGTCGCCGAGCGCCTCGTCTCGGCGTTCCCGGTCGCCGTGATCGCCGGCTGAGAACACCGCGGTCTCGACCCGCGCCGCCTCGGCCCGCCGCAAGCCCTGGGCCTCCGCCCGGCTGGCGGCCACGCCCACCACCTCGACGCCCCCCTGGCCGTGCACCGAGTCGAGTATCGCCTGAAGGTTCGTCCCCTCGCCGGAGATCAGGACCGCTACCTGCAGCGCCACTACGCAGCCGCGGCGGCGGCCACGCGCAGGACCGGGTACGGGCCGCCCGTCGTCTCCAGCCGCCCCTCGGAGATGAGCTGGTCCACCCGGCCGAGGATGTCTGCTCGGCGCATCTGCGACGAGGCCGCATAGGCAGGGAGGCCGTCGTAGGAGTTGCGCTTGATCTTCTGGCTTCGCCCGCCGTGGACGATCTCAGCGCACAGCGTGCGCCCCACCGAGGGCCGCGCGCCGCGGGCCACGGAGAGGATCGCGGCGTCGAGATCGGCGATCGTCTCGGGCGCCGGCGGGGGCGCCGTAACGCGGAGCGACGGGTCGCACACGTCGCAGCACGGCCCACCCGGCTGCGGCTCGGTGCGGTCGCCGAAGTGCACGAGGATCGCTCGACGCCGACAGGCGTCACCTTCGACATAGGCCCAGATCTCGCGGTACTGACGCCAGCGAACTCGTGCCGCTTCGTCAATCGACGCGCGGCAGCGCGCCGCGGCGCGACCATCGAACTTTGCCGCGAAGCGGCCGGCTACGCGGTCCAGCGGCGCGGGGGAGGGCTCGAGCACCTCGGCACGGGCCAGGTGACCCACCAGCGAGCGCAGCTTGTCCGCCCCGCCCCCGAGCTCGCGCGCGAGCTGCGGCGCCTCGAGCGAGTAGCGCCCGTCACCGTCGGCCGAGGCTCCCAGACGGTCGGCCAGCCAGCCGGGCAGGCCGTCCTCGACCTCGTCCTGCTTGATGAAGTGCACGTGCAGCGCCTTGTCGCGGTTCTCGGCCACCAGCAAAGCCCGCGCGGGCAGCCCGTCACGACCGCCGCGCCCCGCCTCCTGGTAGTAGGCCTC